>JAKSBB010000999.1 GCA_022361315.1 Desulfobacterales bacterium | reverse complement strand
GCCCCCTCTGAAGGTCGGCATATAAGGTGGACGGTGTTTACCGGGGAGCATCAGGGCAACTGGCTCAGTGGTATCGGTGCTTACTATCTGCTTAACAAAGACCGACGGGTGACAATGATCCTCACGACCCCCATCAGCCTTCCCGACGGGACGCCCCCTGAAGGCCTGAGGCTCACACGGAATCAAAAAGAGGGAATTGATGAATTTCAAGCCGGCTGGATCGAATATATTCGGACGGCATTCGGCGCATGCCCGGACTGCACAAAGAAAAAAAGGAGTTGGTATAAAGTTTTTGATTTCACGTCCTGATCCTATCGGGGCACCGAAAAACCATCAAAGGTCACCCACTGCATTCTTGGTCTGCACCTGGGGATACGTTAGAGGATTCTGAACCGGCCGCGTGCTGCTATCCAAAATGCACATGGCGCCGTCTTCACCTATTTTCCCTGCCAGGTTCACACCGAGGTGACACCCTTTATCCGCAGCATATTCCGTCTCCCAGTCCTGGCATCGGATCTTCAGAATCCCTCCCGGGGCAACAAAACCGGTAATCCGGTAGGATACTTTTTGGAGCTCTTTCATAGCTTCACGATCCTTGTGGTCATAGTTTCGTTTCCGGGCTTTTTTGTTATCCAGAGAAATTTTTAAGGCTTTGAGTTTGACCAAATTCTTTTTCAATACCTCAATTTTGGTCATGTTGTCATATCCTTTGAAACGGTCGAGCTGACGCATGACTTCTGCCTCCGGGTATGCATTCATCTTCTTTGCAAATTGAATCAGTGCCCCCCGTCTGTCCGCTGTCGTCTTTTTGATTATTTGGATCAGATCATTTTTTATGCACTCCAAAAGCGCTGACCGTTCTTCTTCCAGATGCGTAATCCGGTCAAGGAGATCACCGGCAAGTATCTTTTCAGCCGACCTGTGGCGGATCAAGCTCCCCCCCAGATCAATGACGTTATCCCCCCCCTGAATCAGCACCTGATTCATAAAAACCGAAATCGCATCCACCTCTGTATTTGTAACGGGAAATAACCGCTCTCCCTGGGCTATGAATCGGTCAGTTTTGATCTTCGCATCAATGATCGTTCTTGTGATTGCCACTTCCGGTGCTTCCAGGCTGGAGTTCTGCACATATTCCGCCTTAATTTTCTTTCCTGCCCAGATATGACTGTCCGAATTAACGATTCCCAACTCTGCATCGTCTTCAGTACTGATGAATCCGCCGTAAATTTCATCGCATTGAACCAACGCAGTGCTGTATAATCTGAAATTAGGCCGGAACTCTTCAAGTGATATGGGTACGGGTATTTTCACCTCTTTATGACCTAAATTGCCCGTTTCGAAGCAAATGGACTTTGTTCTTATTTCCCTGACCACATCAATTGCACACAATACCCCTCTTTCCGTATGTTCATAAATAAGGACACCGTCCACCTTCGCAGATATCTGCTTGAACTCCGGGTTTTCCTCAAAAGATGCTTGCCGGGTTATCACAATCCCGTCTCCAAAACGAATATCAAGGGGTTCTGGAGGTTTGGCAGGAATGGACTCATTGAAAATACTGACACCGCATTCACCTTCCACAGGCTCAGCCAGGGTGCCAAGGACATCCCCCTGTGCGACGACCATGAATTTCTCAAGTTCGTACCAGTTTATGCTGCCGTCGGCATTGAGCTTCCCGGGAACCCGGGAATGATTGAATCGAAGGTCAGACAAGCGCCCTTGGATTCCATCTTTTGGTTTGCGGCCGTGAATTCGCACCAAAACGGTCATTTCATAATAGACAAAACTCACCATTCGTCCGGATTTCAAGGCTTTGCCGGTTCCGTCATCGTCAATGAGAAACGGGACCATCTCGTCTAATCCGTCCCTGAGCCCTTTCAACAGTCGTTTATAGATCAACTTATAGGTGTCGATATTATAGCGGGTGAACATCAACCACGTGAAATCGTGTTCAAACATCGGTCCCCGGATATCTGTTCTGGGAATCAGTATCTGGGCCAACACCTCATCCGACCGCTCTTTGGTAACCCATCTGCTGAGCCGGTGTTTGAGCATCTCTGATTCATCGCGTTTCAATGCAACCGCATCGTACATATATCTGCCCCTTGGTTTATCTACTCTGCCATATTTACCTTTTTCCG
>JAKSBB010000687.1 GCA_022361315.1 Desulfobacterales bacterium | reverse complement strand
GCATTGCCAACGTGAGTATCGAAGAGATTTCACTGAAGGCAATTCCGTTTTCAATCGTCGCAGTGATCGCCGTCTTTATCATTGCCTATATCCCGCAGATTTCACTCTGGCTGCCCAGGGTGCTGGGGTACTAAACAACGAATTACGATTCCGTGGGATTTAAAATGGCCCTGTATTCCATAGGAGTGCAGGGCCTTCTTTTATTTTGCGGATCAGGGCAGGGGCAGGCGGATGATAAACGTCGTTCCTCTGCCTGGCGTAGAAGAGACTTCCATCGCGCCGTGGTGATCATCCACGATGATAAAATAGGACACAGACAGGCCAAGACCGGTTCCTTTGCTTGGACCCTTGGTGGTAAAGAAGGGGTCAAAGATTCGTTTGCGGGTCTCCTCTTCAATGCCGGGGCCGTTATCTTCAATCTCTATGACGGCTTTGCCGCCTGCTTTCTTCAATCGGGCGGTAATCTTTGGAGACGTCTGACGCTCTTTGTAGCCGCTCAGGGCTTCCGATGCATTCTTAATGATGTTGAACAGCACCTGCTGAATTTTGCTGGGTTCGCACATCACCTCAGGGACATTCGGAGAGAAGTCTGTTTCAATGATGATGTTTCTGAAATCGTGCTTCTTTTTTAGATCGAAATCGCTTTCCGCCAGGGAAATGGTTTTATCAATGAGCGGTGCCAACAGGTGCGGCTTCTTTTCCGAGCTGCCTTTTCTTGCAAAGCTGAGCATGTTGGAAACAATCTGGGCGGCCCTGACGCCGGACTGGTTGATGGCCTCCAGATGGTTCAGTATACCCCGCTGGGCCATATATTCCCGCAGGGTGGACATGGACAGTCCCAGGGCTTCGGCCACCTTTGTGTTGGCGGGCATATCCCGGGTCAACCGGTTAGAGGCCACCTGGGCATTCTGGATCATGCCGGCCAGGGGATTGTTGATTTCGTGGGCCATTCCTGCGGCAAGGCCGCCCACGGACATCATCTTTTCCGACTGGATGATGATCTGCTCCATATTTTTGCGTTCCGTGATATCCCTGGCTATACTGTTGATCTGTTTGATCTGTCCATCTTCGGAATAGTGAAAGTGAGAGGTCCACAGCAGGGTAAAATGTGCCCCGGTCTTTGTGTTCACCTGGCGATTCTCAATGGTGGCGTTTGACAGCCCTTCTGCAATACAACGGGTTTTCCATGACTTGGTCCGTTCCCTGTCATCCGGGTGGATAAAATCAAGGGCGGAAAGACCCAGGCAGCGGTCCGGGGAAAGACCGTAGATTTTTTTCGCCATGGAGTTGGCATAGATCAACCTGCCTTTCCCATCGACACTGGTGATGAGATCAGCCGTTCCCTCTACCACTTCTCTGTATTGTTCCTGACTGAGGCGAAGTGAATGCTCAGCCCGTTTACGCTCTCCGATTTCGAACCTCAGCCGGATCACATACCAGACGGTAACCACAATGATGAGGATGACCAGCAGGGTGACTGCAGAGTAAAACCACTTGCTCTCCCACCAGGGTGGCGTGATGGTGATCTCCACCTCTGCCCCTTTGGTATTCCATACACCGTCGTTGTTGGACCCCTGTACCTGGAATCGATACGTTCCCGCATCAAGGTTGGTGTAGGTGGCAAACCGCCGCTTGCTGTCCACTTCGGTCCAGGTGTTGTCAAAGCCCGAGAGTTTGTATTTATAACTGTTTTTTTCAGGGTCGGAGTAGTCCAGTGCGGCGAATTCAAATGAAAAGATCCGGTCCTCGTAGCTGAGTGTCAACTCTCCCAGGGTGGCCAGGGGGCCTCCGGTATCCACGGATTTGTTCATGGTTTTAAATGAGGTGATGACAATATTGGGGATATAGGGATTATCCCTGAGTGTCCGGGGGGAAAAACAGACCATCCCGTTGATACTCCCGAACACCATGTCTCCGTTTGCAGCAACCAGGGCTGCCCTCCGGTTAAATGTACCCAGTTCATAGTTTTTGATCTGCTGACTGCTGAGATGTAAAACGGACAATCCTTTGGTGGTGCTGATCCACAATTGATCCGGGGGATAGAAGCGGATGCCGGTAATGGAGGAATCCGTTAGCCCCTGTTCCGGGCCATACTGGGTGACTTGATTGGTTCGGGGATTCAGCCGGAACAGCCGTGAGGATGTACCGAACCAGAGGTGCTTCTCGTTATCTTCTGTGGCATCCGTAAACAAGCCTTCGGGGGCATTGGCCTTATCTGACGGGTCGAACTGCCATTGTTCGAACTTGTTTTTGTCCGGGTCAAAGCGGAAAAGTTTCTGGTTTGCCACCCATACATTTTTATCTGAATCCTGATACAGCACGGAGTTGTGACCACCCCAGAATCTGAAATGTTCGAACTTCATCTCTGAAGATTTCGACAGATCCACCCGGTCCACCCCATGGAGCTGGGTGCCTATCCACAGCCTGTTTTGATGATCAACAAGAATACTTCGGATCAGGTTACTGCTCAGGCTGTCCGGATCGTCCGCATGGGGTGTGAAATGCGTGAATTTGTCCAACCGCTTATCGTATTTGTCCAGGCCGTTTTCCGTCGCAATCCATAAACTGCCGTCCTGATCCTCAACGATTTGCCAGATATTATCGTGGCAAATGCTGCCGGGGTCGGAAGGGTTATGGCGAAAATGCCTGAACCTGCCGGTTTGGGGATCGTATCTTGTCATCCCGCCACCCAGGGTGCCGATCCAGTATATGCCATCCCGGTCTTCATGGATGGTTTTTACAGAGTTGTGGCTCAGCCCGTCCATACGTCCGGGATAGCTGCGCATCACACGGAATCGTTCTTTTTTCCGGTCGAACTTGTTGACGCCGGCCCCATAGGTGCCGATCCAGATAACACCGGAATGGTCTTCATAGATTCCCCAGGTACTGTTATGGTTCAGGGAAAATGGATTGGCCGGATCATTGGTATAGGATGTAAAACGGTCGTTTTCCCGGTCGTATATATTGATTCCGCCACCCCAGGTGGTCAGCCACACCGTACCAGTACTGTCTTCAAATGCCTTTACCACCTGATTATGGCTGATGCTGTGGGGATCTTTGCCGTTGTGGGTATATGAGACAAAGCGGTTCTCTTCTCTGATATATCGGTACACCCCGTGGCCCAGTGTGGGAAACCAGATGTCGTTGAACTGATCCTCCATGATGTGCATCGCATGGGGGGTGTCGGGGAGGAAATGGGTAAAGATGCCTGTTTTGGGATCCAGCCTGTTAAAACCGCTTTTCATGGTGGAAACCCAGATATAGCCCCGGCTGTCACAGAGGATGCCGACGGTGGCGTTGGAGGCAAGGGAATCCGGATTGTCGGGATCGTGCTGGTACCGGGTGTAGGTATCGGTTTCCGGATTATACCTGACAATCCCTGCATCCAGAGTGGAGATCCATAGATTTCCGGAAGCATCTTCATCAATATTATAGGCCGTATCACTGGGCAGGCTGTTCGTATCTTCCGGATCGTGGCGATAAAAAGTGAACCGGTCGTTCTGTTCGTCATATTTATAAAGACCGGTGGAAAGGCCGGTGGCCCAGATATTGTTTTTGCTGTCCAGAAATAGTTTGACCACCGGGCCTTTGCCGATGGAATCGGGATCATTTGCATCCGGCAAATAATTGGTGAATTCGTACCCGTTGTATTTGCTGATGCCGTTGCCTGTACTGAGCCACAGGAACCCGTGGCGGTCCTGGATAAAGTCATAGACAACCGGGTTTGCCAGGCCTTCCCGGGTGGAAATATGTTCAAAATCAATGGCCTGTGGCGGTAAGTTAACGTAATCCTTCTGTATCCGGGCTGCAGATAACAGCCCCGGAAGCAAAATGATACAGCATACGATAGTACAGATTCGCTTAATACTCATGACTCCTGGTGGAAACTACTAAAAAGTAAGTATACCACAATATGGCAGAAATCAGGTGACCAGGCAAGCAGCAAATTGGGTTGAAAGGGGGTCAAGGACAATGTTTTTCAACGTTTTTCATTTATAATTAATTCAATTCGTACCGCTTCATTTTTCGGAACAATGTTTTACGGTCCACCTTCAGTGCCTGGGCCACTTTCCCTTTTTTCCCCTTGTACCGGGTTAACGCCCGGGTAATAAAGTTTTTTTCAAACTCCTCCACTGCGGTTTTAAGATCGCCGGGCAGACTCGCCTGAATATTACCGTCTTTTATGGTGTCCGGGTCCAGGAAATCCATCTTCCCAAGCACCAGGAACTGATAGACCATGTTCTGGAGCTGACGGATGTTGCCTGGCCAGGCATAGGTCATCAGGGCATCCATTATTTCGGGTGTCAGGCTGGCTGTGGTGTCGTCCTTGGGATAGGAGTTGAAGAAATGTTCGATGAGCAGAGGGATGTCTTCTCTCCGTTCCCTTAATGGGGGCAGGTTGATGGGGATGATGTGCACCCTGAAGAAAAAATCCTCCCGGAGTTTTTTCTGGCGGATGCGCTCCTGCAGGTCCCTGTTCGTGGCGCAGACAAATCTGATGTCCGGTGTTTTCAGAACGGTTCCCCCTACAGGAATATAACCGTTGCCGTCCATGACCCGAAGCAGTTTCACCTGCATGGAAAGAGATATTTCCCCCAGTTCGTCCAGGAAAAGGGTGCCGCCGTCCGCCATATCCAGAACGCCTTCTTTGTCTGTGTTTGCCCCGGAGAACGCCCCTTTTTTATGGCCGAAAAATTCACTTTCAAACAAGCCTTCCGGGATGGCACCGCAGTTGATGGGAACAAAGGTTTTGTTTTTTCTGGGACTGTTTTTATGAATGGCCCGGGCCACCAGTTCCTTGCCGGTGCCGGACTGTCCGTAGATAATGACGCAGTCCTCACAGGCCGCGGCTTTGATGATTCGATCGTAAACCTTTTGCATGGCCGGTGAGCCCCCCACGATGTCGCCGAACTGGTCCCGGGGCATGACGGATCTGAGATGACGGTTTTCCTGCTGCAGGGCCAGGGCGGCCCGCTGTTTTTCGGTGACGTCCGAGATCACCCCTTCCGTCCCGGTCAGGTTGCCGTTTTCGTCGGTAACACCGGCCCCTTGCTCCAATACCCACTTCTCTTTTCCAGATGCGGTTTTGATGGGGTACAGCATCTCAAAGCTGCGGCCTGCGGCAAGGGCGTCATCCCTTGTCTGAGAAATTCGTTTGAGATTATCGGCATCGGTGATGAGCCCGTGATGGGGGCCCTTGTGTTCATAAAAGGCTTCGGGGGAGTATTCCGTGAGGTGGATACAGCCGTCACTGACAAAGTCCGATTGCCAGCCATTGTCGTATCTGGCGTGGTACACCATGCCGGGGAGGTTGGCGATCAGGGCATCCAGCTGCCTGCTTTTCTCTGCCAGTGCTTTTCCCATACTGCGGTTTTTTTCGTTCAGTTCCCGGTGCATCTGCCGCATGGCAAGGTGGGTCCTCACCCGTGCCAGCACCTCAGACTTGTGGAAGGGACGGGTGATATAATCCACGGCACCCAGCTCAAATCCCCGGGTCTTGTGCTCCGCAGCTTCCACTGCCGTGATGAAGATCACGGGAATATCCCGGGTACGTTTGTCCGCTTTGAGCCGCCGGCACACCTCAAACCCGTCCATCTCCGGCATGAGAATGTCCAGAAGGATCAGGTCCGGAATCTGTTTATCAATCCTGTCCATAGCCGTTTGGCCGGATTTTGCGATGGTCAGCCGGTATTGGTCTTTCAGGGTGGCGGCAAGGATATCTATATTGGTGGGACTGTCGTCAACGATCATGATCAGGTCGGACATCATTGGATGGATCCCTTCAGTTTAACGATTAATTCACGAACGGCCTCACCGGCCAGGTCATGGTCATGGTCGGCGATATGTTCCCTGATGGTGAGGGCCAGAGG
>JAKSBB010001052.1 GCA_022361315.1 Desulfobacterales bacterium | reverse complement strand
GCCGTCCTGCCGAAGCTCATCAGCGAGCTGCGCCGCAAGTACAAGGTCCCGGATCGCTCGATCCTGACCCACCGAGAGATCAACCCGACGCAGTGTCCCGGCCGACACTTGCAATCGCAGGTCGCGGTCATGCGGACCCGCAAGGCGTTTGCCTGATTCGGGTGATGTGAGAGAAACCCAATTCCCCGTCCCGGCACGATCACACGATCGTGCTTTATTTCATCGAGTCACAATACTCAAACCGGCACGGAGCCTTTCGGCGACGCGCCGGCTAAAGGAGTGTCTTAAGACAGTCCTACTCACAAAACAGCCTCCTGGCAGTTCGTTATCGCTTGCGTCTGCGAGCACACAAGGGCAGGGCCAGGCCAAGCACGGCGAGGGAAGCCGGCTCAGGGATGTTCGTGAAACCGAGGTCGTCGATGCCGTTTATCTGATTAGAGGCGTTGTTGTCAATGATGATGTGGTCGATATCGCCGGAGAAGGAGACGAGCGTGAAGCCTTTGCCGAGCGGATCGGAGGGATCGGCGAAACCGGCGGCGATGGTGATGGGGGATCCAATGGCCTGGTTGAGGTCGTCGAAGGCGGTGATAACGGTGTCGCCATCGGCGCTGGGGTGCGTGCGAACGAAGAACTCGACGGCGGACGCGTTGTTTTCAGCAAAGTCGATGATGCCCGTGGATTCTTGAAGGACCATCCATGATCGGATGCCGGAGTGATAGAGAGGGCCGACGCCGATCACACCCGCGAAGGCATCGCCTCCGAGCGTGGCGGTATTGGGTGAGGAGCCGAGGTTGATGGGGGCCCCGACGGCGGTGTTGGGGCTGATGCCCTCAAAGTTCTCAAAGACGCCCAGGTCCTGCGGCGCCGCAACAGCGGATGAAACAACGCACAACACGGCGGGCAGGGCCCATTTCCACTTGCCTATCATGACGATCTCCCTTTTGCATAATCATTCGAGGGGCTCGAGGGCTGCACGATATTGCCCTTCTCCCCTCAAATGTCACAAGGGCGCTTCGTCATTGCGATTGATTGGATTTAAATAATCG
>JAKSBB010001298.1 GCA_022361315.1 Desulfobacterales bacterium | reverse complement strand
GCCAGATGAAGACCGGACACCTGGTACAGCAGATAGAAGATGATGATGGCCAGCAGAAAATTGAAGGCCGGTCCGGCAGCCACGATCAGGGATTTACGCCACAGCGACTTGTGAGAGAAAGATAACGCCTTTTCCTCGGGGGAAACGTCTCCAGTGGGATCTTCCCCGGTCATCTTCACGTACCCGCCCAGGGGAATGGCGGAGATACAGTATTCGGTCCGCCCTTTCTGTTTGCGCAGAATCTTGGGGCCGAACCCCAGGGAAAAGACCTCGACACCGACACCGCAGAGCCGTGCCAGCAGAAAATGTCCGAATTCATGGACAAAAACAAGAACACCGATAACAATAATAAATGCCACCACAGAGTGACCCATAACGCCTCACTAATTGCAGTTTGATATTCGGGAGATCAGAGATTCAGCGGTTTCCCTGGCCCAGCAGTCGGCTTCAATAATACCTGAAAGATCAGGATTGTCAATTCGGGTATGACGGCCCATAACCTCTGAAATCATTGTAAATATATCCAGAAACCGGATGCGTTCGGAAAGGAAGGCCGCCACCGCGATCTCATTGGCCGCGTTCATGACGGCCGGCAGTGTTCCCTTCTTCCGGCAGGCCTCGAAGGCAAACTCAAGGGAGGGGAATTTCCGGATATCCGGTGCCTCAAAACTCAGGTTGCCCAGGGCGGCAAAATCGGGAAAACCGGTGGGAAGGTCCACCCGGCCGGGGAAGGCAAAGGCATAGGCAATGGCTTCCATCATATCGGGCACGCCCATCTGGGCGATGACACCACCGTCCCGGAATCCCACCATGGAATGGACGATGGACTGGGGATGAACCAGTACCTCAATCTCCTCGTGGGTAATGCCAAAAAGCTGGACCGCTTCAACGACTTCAAGCCCCTTGTTCATCAGGGTGGCCGAGTCGATGGTAATTTTTGCCCCCATGTCCCAGGTGGGATGGTTCAGGGCATCGGCCAGGGTAATCTCGCCGAAGGTATCCAGGGAACGGGTGCGGAACGGACCGCCTGAGGCCGTGAGAAAAATCCGCCGGAAGTCTTCCCGGCGGGCGCCCCGCATGCATTGGTAAATGGCGGAATGTTCGGAGTCTACGGGGAGGATTTCTACGCCCTTTTCTTTTGCTTTTGCCATCACCAGATCCCCGGCCATCACCAGGGTTTCCTTGTTGGCTAAGGCGATTTCCTTGCCGGCATCTATGGCGGCAAGGGCTGGTTTCAGTCCGGCCGCTCCCACCATGGCCAGCAGCACCATGTCCGCATCCGCCCATTGGGCTGCCGTGACAAACCCGGAGTCTCCGTACAGGATTTCAGGGGTGTTCTCGCCCTTCAGCAGCGAAGCGAGTTCATCGGCCTTGGCCGCATCCAGCACGGAAACGACTTCGGG
>JAKSBB010000992.1 GCA_022361315.1 Desulfobacterales bacterium | reverse complement strand
TGCCGGACCCTGACGTGCCGATGCTGACGGATT
Source organism: Desulfobacterales bacterium (assembly GCA_022361315.1). The sequence goes on along the minus strand of JAKSBB010000992.1, from coordinate 985 downwards.
TTCTTTTGCCGGACGGCCCGTCTGTCCCGGGACAATTTGATCTTTTTTCGGCAAGCCTGCCCGAAGAAAAGATGGCTGATATACATGGGGGCCTTGCCGCGCTGAACATCCAGCCGGTGCTGGCGGTTCCCCGGGGACTTGCCCATGCCGCGGCATTCCGGGCCGGCACGCCGGAATGCGAAGATTTCCTGCATGTCCATACGGTGGACCGCGAGACGACACTGACGGTTTTCAGAAACGGCCGGCCCTTATTGATTCGGCCTCTGATTTCCCTGGAGGACGCCCCGGAGATAAACCGCCTTGCAGTGGAAAGCCGGAGAACCCTGATTTCAGCGGGGCTTATGGCCGGAAACGAGGGTGGCGCACTGAGCGGATTTAAGCTGGTGGTGCAGGGGCTTGGTGAGACTGAAACCGGGGCAATAAGTGAGGCTCTTTCCGTTGGGCCGGCAGAAACCATACGCGTAGAACCGTCACCTTTTCCGGCAGCTCTGACTCCGGACGGGCGGTTGCCCTTCCTGTTCAATTTTTGTATAGGACCCTACAGGCCCGACTCCTTTGCCGGCCGTCACCGCATCTCCCTGGCCGCCTGCCTGTTACTGGCGGTTCTGGCCTTCGGTCTCAATCTGGCCGGGTTGTACCGGCAGACTGCCATTCTGGAGACGCAGGTTGATCAGATCCGGCAGATGTCCGGGACAGTATATGCCGAGACCTTTCCCGGGGCAAAACAGGTGCAGGCCGCGCCCCTGCTGCTGATGGAATCCAGGATGAAGCAGGCTAAAACCCGTGCGGCGGGCCGTAGCGGAGAACACGAGCGCCGTCAGGTGTTCAGTGTCATGGACATCCTCAAAGATCTGTCCGGCCGGATACCGGCGGAGGTGGACATGGAGATTTCCCGTCTGACCCTGAACCACGGCCGGCTGGTGCTGACCGGAACCACGGGAAACTTCAACGACGTGGACCGCATCAAAGGGCTTCTTCAGGGGGC
>JAKSBB010000065.1 GCA_022361315.1 Desulfobacterales bacterium | reverse complement strand
GTGATGTGGTGGGAGGCATCGGTCTCAGCTCCGGCACCCCCCAGCAGGACATGGATTGTGCCCAGGCCGGCATTGATCATTTTATGAAGGCCATTTCATGAAGGCCGCTTCATGAAAACCATCGGCTAAACAGCAATTAGCTACACCTTGAAGTGCTGCCCCGGTTGTTTCCCGGTTTGCCTGTTTCTCACAGCCGGTGACGCCTACCCTCCCTTTGGCAGATCCGGCGCCGGGGCAGCACTTTTTCCTTTTTCAGCTATCCTCCTATTGATTCCAAACCCGCAGCGGGGTTTCTGTTCTGCTTTCTGTTCCCGGTGTCATTTTCCGGCAGGTGATCCCTTGACAGGGATAAAGAAATTCGGCATTTAAGACTTAAAACTTCATTCCCTGTAATTTACGAAAACATGTTCCAAGAAAGCTGCCGGTAAATTAAGGAGGCGAAATATGAGTTCATGGCAATGCAATCTCTGTACGCATACTTACGATGAAACAAAGGAATCGGCTAGATGGGATGCCCTTTCCGCGGATTGGGTGTGTCCGATTTGTGGGTCCCCTAAAACCTCATTCACTTCTATAAAACCTCAAAAGACAGTGATTGACCGAAACGCGCGAAAGGCAGAAGAACCCGTTAAGCTATTCCGGTATGAATGCGGGCTTTGCTCCTTTGTTTATGATGAGGGAAAAGAAAGCCGCTCCTGGCCGGATCTTGGGGATAACTGGCCCTGTCCGGTCTGCGGTTCTGGAAAGAACAATTTTAAAACGATTTCGGAAGTTCAGCAAAAACAGAGTCAATCAGGATTAGGCCATGTGGATGTTGAGGTGGCGTATCTATCTGAGTGGCAGCGCCCCTCTGACGATTTTGAATCCCACATGACGGATATTCATAACATGGCTGTCAGCGGAAAATCGCAATCCGGCCCGATGCGGACCCAGGTGGAAACCACCTCATGGGACGATATATTGTTTAAAGGTGCCCAGCTGTTTAAATTACCCCTGAATAAAAGCCATCCGGTTCAGACAAAAACCGTGATAGGCCAATCGGCCAAATCCCCCATGATTTTGGATACGCCGCTTATTGTTTCCCACATGTCCTTTGGTGCATTGTCCAAGGAGGCGAAAATTGCATTGTCCAAGGGCAGCGCAAAGGCAAAGACCGCCATGAGCTCCGGGGAGGGGGGCATACTTCCCGAGTCCCTTGAAAATGCGCATAAATATATTTTTGAATACGTTCCCAACAAGTACAGTGCAACAGATGAGAATTTCAGTCTGGTGGATGCGGTGGAGATCAAAATCGGCCAGTCTGCAAAGCCCGGTATGGGAGGGCATTTACCGGGGCATAAAGTGACGCGTGAGATTGCACGCATCAGAGGGGTGAGGGAAGGTAAAGATATCACAAGCCCCTCAAGTTTTCCGGATATTCGTAATTTAGACGACCTGAAACAGACGGTGGAAATGTTAAGGGAAAAAACCGGTGGGAAACCCGTGGGGATTAAACTGGCCGCAGGGCACCTGGAGGAAGATGTCAAGATCGCCGTATCCGCAGGGGTGGATTTCATCACCATTGACGGACGTGCCGGGGGTACCGGATCAGCCCCCAAGGTGGTCAAAAATTCTGCCTCCATCCCCACCATTTATGCCCTTGCCCGGGCGCGAAAAATACTGGACGATATTCAGGCCGACCATGTATCGCTGATCATTACCGGGGGGCTTCGGATGTCTTCTGATTTTGCCAAGGCCCTTGCCATGGGAGCCGATGCCATCGCATTGGGTACGACCCTGATGATGGCCCTGGGATGCCAGCAGTACCGGGTTTGTGATACCGGGAAATGCCCGGTGGGCATTGCCACCCAGGATCCAAAGCTGCGAGCCCGGCTTGATGTGGACCAGTCTGCTGCACGGGTGGCCAATTTTTTTAAAGCCGCCACAGAAGAAATCAAGGATTTTGCACGGTTGAGTGGAAACCACGATGTCCACTTTTTAAATGACTCGGATATTTGCACGACAAACACCGAGATATCAAATCATACCAACATCCAACACGTTTAAAAAAGGAGAGAAGATTATGGGATCAATGGAAAATTTAGCAGCCGCATTTGCAGGGGAAAGCCAGGCCAACCGAAAATATCTGGCATTTGCCAAGAAAGCGGATGAAGACGGATTCCCCCAGGTTGCAAAACTTTTCAGGGCCGCTGCCGAGGCTGAAACCATCCATGCCCATGCCCACCTCAGGGTTATGGGGGGCATCAAATCAACCATAGAGAACCTGGAAGAGGGCATTACCGGAGAGGCCCACGAGTTTAAAGACATGTATCCCGGATTCCTGGCAACCGCCCAGGAGGAGGGTAACAAACCCGCTGAATTCTCTTTTAAAAACGCCCTGGCCGTAGAAGAGATTCATCACAGCCTGTACGAAAAAGCCCTTGAGGTCGTGAAGGCCGGTGACGATCTGCCAGAAGGTAAAATCTACGTATGCCCGGTCTGCGGCAATACCGTGGAAGATGACGTGCCCGGCACTTGCCCGGTGTGCAATGTCCCCGGTGAGAAATTTTACGAGGTCCAATAAAGAATAATAAACACGCATTCCGGATTCTTGTTTGTTTGTAGTATCAAAACCAAGAGCATTCTGCCTGAGGTTATAAAGGGTAGAATGCTCTTTTTTAATCCTCTTTTTGTCTTAAATTGTTTGTCGCTTTTTTCAAGATCAATGATCCTGAACAAATCGTATCCTGCTATTAATTAACGTCTTAGAATGTTTATAGATCCGGTGGAGGATCATGCAATTCAAGTTCCCAATCTTCAAAGGCCGGATCTATTTGATAATTCGGATCACAATAGGATTTAAGAAAATCAGTGGCCCGTTTTTGTGCATGGGAATAATTGAGTACCTCGCCGTCCTCATCTAACTCTATAACATTTGCAAAAATGGCATAGGTCTGCTCTATGGCACTCGGTTCGTCCCCATATAAAGAAAGATAATCGACGCCCTTTAACATGAAATGAGTACCACTTGACATGAAATATGAGAATGTTCTCAATGCACCGCAAAAACTATTACTAAGCTTCATTTGTAACCCTCAATCTAAAAGAAAATGTTACACTGGTCCCAATAGGCAATAAAAGGCGGGACACGGTTTGAATCCGGTTTTCTTCTCTCCATTGCAGCGAGTAATCCACTATGATTGCTCATTAAACCACTTTGGTAAATTGGGGTTTAATTTCTGCCATGCAAACCCATGGTAACCCGGTTTTCTAATCTCCAGAATGATCAGTGCAAAACTAATCACCAATTGGATTAATAAAACATAAAGAAATGACGGTATCCCGAAGGTTAAAAAACCGGCCATCTGCAACAAAAATGTTGTTGCCCAAATGAGTTCAGGCAGCCGGTCGAAACGAAATACATTGCAAAACAGAAAGAAATGCCCGACGACGAAAACAATAATCCAATGGAAAGGTGGCAGATAATAAGAAACAAGCGCAGCAGTTACAAAACTTGCTGATATAATAATACAATCAATGATTGATATCCTAAAACCGGGGCTGAATTTCGTTCTCATTCTGTGATTATAGCAAATAACTATAATGTTCTATATATGATTCACGACAAAACGTATTATTCTGAATGTGCTGGACCCTTGCCTTGGAAACGATCCCCCCAACTATCGTTTCTGATTTCCGAAGCCATTTTTTTTGAGGTGGATACACTGCCCCGACATGGGTTTAATCATATGAATATTGAAATTGTTATCAAAATCGTTTATTCTCAATACCTTTGATATCGGTACTAACTGACACAGATCCAACCATGCTGATCTATGTCGGGCTGGAATATTAATTCGGAGGTCTGATTTATGCGTTGCAGCAGACCTTCCAACCTTTAGACAGGAGAGCCTCTTTCCGGTTTAGCACAGCACCATGATGCGTTTGACTGCTTTCATTACCCTTGTGATCGCCTTGGTTACACTGTCAGGGCTGGGTGTCACGGCTTCGGCCATGGTACGGGCCAGTGCGGTTGATACCTGCTGCAAGGATGGGCATGCAGTGGATCACGGTCCGGAGGATGCCCACCACAATGAGTGGAAGGGTAAACAAGCCTGGGGCGGACATTGCAACGGCGCAGGATGTCTGTGTGTTTTTTGTCTTCCGGACGACTTAAACACCCAGTTTTTACATGGTCCGCCACCCATCCTTTTCACGGTGGCTGTCGAATCATCATCCCCCATTAACCTTTCCGGTTTTATCATCTCTATCGAGTATCCCCCTGAAGCGGCCTGAGCGCCGCTGTTCAATAGTACATCGTTATTGAACATCACAATTTGACATCATGATTGTCCTGGGGCTCTTAGAGGCACGTTCGCAGCGTTCCCTTTCCCCCTATGGCATTAGTGCGATTATCATACTCGAAGAAGGAAACTATTTTATGAAGGAAAAGATCTTAATCGGCGTCCTGTTGATCATGGCTGCCGGCTTTGGACTGTATAAATTCATGCCCGCTTCATCTCCGGCGCTCAACGTGGATGAAGTGGCTTCAGACCCCGGTGCCTATGTGGGCACCATTACCCTTGCAGGGGTAACTTCAGGCTTTGCCCAAGACGATAAAACCCTTTTTGGCATCATGGACTTAAAAGAACTGACCTGCACGAGCACCACCTGTAATAAGGCCATCCTGCCCATCCGTTATCAGGGGCCGCTGCCACGCCTTTGGGACGAAGTACGGGTTACCGGTGTTTTTGCCAATGATGGCAACGGCTATTATTTAAATTCGGAGACGTTGGTGGTGGTGACGAACCACAAGCAGGGAGGGTAACCCGTGAATATCTCAAAAATGGTTGTTAAAAACCTTACCCGGAGAAGGGGGCGGTTTCTCTTTACCCTCATGGGGATTGCCATCGGCATTGCAGCCGTGGTCACCTTCCTCGCCCTGGGCGGAAGTTTGAAGGGTGAAATACAAAGGGAGACAAGAGCACTGGGGGCCAACCTGGTGGTGACCCCAAAGGGGTCCTGCGCCTATGAGCAGGTTTCCATCCTCACCGGGGAACAGCTTCCCACCACCATCACCCGGGAGGAGGTGGAACGGATTCAGTCCATCAAAGGGCTCACCGCGCTGCCATTCATGACCGGGAGGACGGCCATCCAAAACAGGCCCGTCTCCGTAATGGGAATCGTGCCTGATCAGACCATGGCCTTTAAGGGATGGGAACTGGCCAATGGCATGTACTTTGATTCCAAAGACGAGGCTCAGGCCGTAGTGGGCGCGGTGATCGCCTCCAGATTCGGCGTGGGTTCCGGCGATACGCTGACCATTCGCGGGCAAAAGGTCAGCGTCCGTGGGGTACTGGCTGAGACCGGGGGAAAGGATGATCTCACCATCTTTGTTCCCCTCGCTGTGGGCCAGCGGATCTACGAGCAGAAAGAGAATGTGTCTTATGTGGCGGTGCGGGTGGATGACCTCACACAGGTGGAAAGCTACGCCATGAAGATCAAAGAGGTGGTGAACCTGGGCGTTGTCTCGGACAAACAGATGCTCAAGTCGGTCCTCGGCATTGTGGGCACGGTTAGCGTCACTCTTCAGCTGATTGCAGCGGTGGGCGTGCTTGCCGCGGCCTTCGGTATTGTCAACACCATGATGACCGCCACCTATGAAAGACGGCGGGAAATCGGTATCCTGCAATCCATGGGGGCACGGCGCCGGACCATATTCAGCCTCTTTCTTCTGGAGTCCGGTGCCTACGGGGTGCTGGGCGGCCTTGCCGGTGCCCTGGGGGGACTGGTCATCTCGGCCGTGGTGGCGCCCCGGATCAGTCAGAACGCCTTTACCACCTTTGTCAAAGGGTCGGGAACAGGGCCGTTGATTGATCCTTTCATCATCGGAGGCGCCATCCTTTTATCGGCTGCCGTTGCAATTCTCGCCGGGCTTTATCCTGCCCTGCGGGCTGCGCGGCTCACACCTGTGGAGGCCATCAGCTATGAATAATGAAATGATTCGAACTGAAAATCTGGAAAAAACTTACGGAGAGGGACCGGCAGCGACCTATGCCCTGCGGGGGGTGAGCCTTATGATTCCCCGGAACAGCTTCACCTGCATTGTTGGTCCGTCCGGGCACGGCAAAAGCACGCTGATGAACCTTTTGGGCGGGCTGGACCGCCCGTCCTCCGGCAGTGTCACGATCGGGGGGACGGATCTTACCCGACTGGCCAACTCCGACTTGGCCCGGCTTCGTGCCGGAAAGATTGGCTTTGTTTTTCAGTTTTTCAACCTGCTGGGTCACCTGACCGCTGCTGAGAACGTGGAAACCGCCATGATGTTCGGCAGCCTTCCGGAAAAGGAGCAGGGAGACCGGGCACGCGAATTGCTGGCGCAGGTGGGGCTTTCGGACAAGGTTGATGCGCTGCCCTCCCAGCTCTCCGGCGGACAGCAGCAGCGGGTGGCCATTGCCCGGGCCCTGGCCAACGACCCGGAGATCCTGATGATGGATGAACCCACCGGCAACCTGGATACCGCTGCAGAAGCCGAGATTCTTGATCTGCTGATGGCGTTGCACAAAGGGGGAAAGACCCTGGTGATGGTCACCCATAACAATGAGATTGCGGGCCGCGCCCAGCACCTGATCACAGTGCGCGACGGCCTTCTCCAGTAGGCTCGCTATTTAGCTATACCTGACCCCGGCCCGGCTTATCTTCATGGAGAAGACCGGGCCGGGATTCAGGCCTTTTTTACAACGGAACATTTGAGGTACATGGCGCCGAACCCCGGAATCTTACAGGAAATATCGTGGCCCTTTACAGGATCATCCAGGAGTTTGATGTTTTTAACCTTTGTACCCAGTTTCATTGTGTCCTTCCCGGCCTTAAGGTCTTTGACGGTGGTCACCGTATCTCCGTCTTTTAGCGGGTTGCCGTTGGCGTCGAGGAAGCGCGGTGCTTCTTCCGAAGCGATCTCCGCAGCCTGATCCGCTACCCACTCATGGGCGCATTCAGGGCATATCCACAGGATTCCGTCGGTATAGGCATAGGGTGAATTACATTTCGGACAGTCTTTTTGTTCGTCTGACATAGCAGTATTCCTGATTTATCGTGTAAACGGGTTTAACATATTATTTTTTCTACTTCTAATCAGCGAGAATACGCCGGAGAGAACGATGATTAAACTTCCAATGATGGTTGTCAGATCCGGTTTTTCGGAGAAGACAATAACGCCAATAATCAATGCAAACACCAGGCGCGTATACCGAAATGGTGTTACTAAAGAGACCTCCCCCGTGCGCATTGCCACGGTCAGAGAATAATATGCCGTCACACCAAAGACAATCGCTGCCAGAATCTTCAATGCGGATTCCACATCCGGCAGGACAATCCCTCCTGTAAAAGGTACCATTATCAGACCTGTGGGAATAAGAATAAGAAAGCCGTATACGCCTAATTGTATATTTGACAATTCCGGCGGTGCTGCACGTGTTGCAAGGTCCCGGCCGGCAAAACCAAGTGTACCGAGTACGGCAAACAAAGACGCGGGTTCAAATCCATCGAACCCTGGACGAAGTATCATTAATACCCCGATAAACCCAAGAAGAATGGCTAACCATCGTCGCCATCCTACGGATTCTTTGAAAAAGATCGCCGCCCCCATGACCACGACCAAAGGGGTGGCCTGCAAAATTGCCGATGCGCTGGATAAAGGTGTCAATGCGATTGCTATAATGAAGCATAGCCGGCCGATTATTTCGCATATCATGCGGAGAATGATCGGGCGTGATAGTATTTTAGGATGGAGAATCGTTTCTTTTTTTCTAAGGGTCAGGAAGATAAAAGAAATTGTTCCTCCCAGGCCGAATAAAATCAGAATTTCCCCGATAGGCAAAATACGGGATGCCGATTTTATGAAGGTGTCCTCCAAAGCAAAGGTGGCCATGGCAAAGGTCATGAAAAGACTGCCCCGCAGGTTTTCCAATAGGTCTCTCCTGTTTGTTTAAGATTTGGTTCAGCCCAATGGGATTGCAGCTTATAACATGAAAAAAATCTGAACAAAACGGAAATGATAGTGTGCGTATGGATGTTTGATATGATTGACGCTTGCTTGACTGACGCTTTGGACCTGTATGGGGAGTTTTCTATATTCCAGATGTTCGTATCGGTCTTTTTCATCCCGCCGCAGCCTGATCGTCATTTTTCCAGTCCAAAAAAGAGCTGCCTATATAATCGCATCGTGAGAGCGTTCAATCGTAATATTTAGCCGGGGTGACGGAGTCGAACTCTGCGGTGAACCTTATTGAAATAAGAGTCAGGTAAAAAATCCTTATTTAGTTTTATTTGGTACCATTGAAGTATTTGAGTTTCTCCTGGCTATTAGCCATTTGGAGAATTATCCACAGTTTATACATGGTTGCCTGTTGCGTATCATAAGAAGTATTTCCCTTGACTCCTTAGATTTTTTATTCAATTCTATTTCAGAAAAAGACTGATTCGTTTTAAATTATCTCGATCCAAAAAATTAATTATCATGTTAAAGAATTCTGGGCTTTTGAAATGAATAAAAAACTCAAATTTAGCCGTC
>JAKSBB010001261.1 GCA_022361315.1 Desulfobacterales bacterium | reverse complement strand
GGCGTCCTTTGATACCGTGATTTTAAATTCCGTTGTTCAGTATTTTCCGGATGCGGCCTATCTTCTGAATGTCATCAAAGGTGCGGTGAAGCTGGTCCGGCCCGGGGGAACCATTTTCATCGGGGGTATCAGGGACTACTCCCGCATGGATGCCTTCCATACGGCCGTCCAGGCGTCCCGGGCCGATGATTCCCTTGATCTGGAGAGCCTGGGCCGGCAGATTACCGGGAAAATAACCCACGAGAACGAGTTGCTGATATCTCCCTCTTTTTTCCATGAACTCATGGGGCAGTTTACTGAATTATCACGGGTGGAGACCCTGCATAAAAAGGGGCGTTGTCACAACGAAATGACCCTGTTTCGTTATGATACCCTACTTCACATCAATGAAGACGCCGCAAATGTCACCCCCACAAAAATCCGGTGGCTGGACTGGGGGACAGATGGACTCACACCAGACGCCGTCCGCAGGTTGATGGCGGACACCGGCACCGGTGCCACGGGTATCAGGCATCTGCCCAACGCCCGCACGGATGAGGCCTTCAGAATGATGGATCTGCTGGCACGAGCCGCAGATAAGGCCGATAGCCCCAATACTGATGCCACAAATGTTACCACTGTTGGCGCGCTGCAGGAGGAGACCCGGGCATATCCGGTCCGGGGAATGTATCCCCAGGCCCTTTGGGATATGGGGGATGAGTTGGGTTGCCAGGTTCTCGTCCGGTGCTCGGATGTCCGCCATCCCGATACCTTTGATCTCATTTTTGCACCTGGTTCGGCCCCTCCCGTTATCACGGGCAGTTCTCTTGGGGGAGAGACAACATCATTGACGGCCCATGTAAATAACCCATTAAAGGGAAAATTGAATGCCGCCCGGATATCCTCCCTGAAAACGGAGCTCAGGGATCTCCTGTCGGACTACATGGTCCCGTCCCGGTTCATGATTCTGGATCAAATGCCCCTGACCCCCAGTGGTAAAATCAATCGGAATGGGTTACCCGAACCGGATTTTCACAGGGAGCCGGGAGGGTATGTGCCCCCACGGACACCGGTTGAGGAAACACTGACATCTTTATGGGGCAGGGTACTGGGACTGACGGAAGTGGGGATCCGTGATAATTTTTTTGAACTCGGGGGGCATTCTCTGCTGGCCACCCAGGTCATTTCAAGGATTAATTCACAATTCGATACCGCGCTTTCGGTCCGGGAACTTTTTGAATATCCCACCGTGGAAGCCTTTGCCGGTCTGTGTGGTGATAGGGAGGGCGCAGAAGCGGTTGACGGTCTGCGTCCCGTACCCGGAGACGCCGACAGGGAACGCCTCTCCTTTGCCCAGGAACGCCTGTGGTTTCTGGACCAACTGGTGTCTGGAAATCCGTTTTATAACATGGGGCTGGCATTGCACATCGATGGGGACCTGAACCGGGATGTGCTCACAGACGCCTTCAATGAGATTATCCGCCGCCACGAAACCTTGAGGACCGGATTTTATGCCACCCGGGGGATTCCGGCACAGCGCATCCACGACGCCCGTACCATCGTCCTGCCCTTGATGGATCTTTCCGGCATCCCCGAAGCACAACAGGGCAGGGAAATCCGGGGTATTCTCAGAACAGCCACGGAGGAGGTGTTTGATCTCTCCGAACCACCGTTGTTAAGGGCCTGCCTGATCCGGATGGGAAAAACCCGGCACATCCTCAGTGTTACCATGCACCATATCATATCCGACGGGTGGTCCATGGGGGTATTCAACAGGGAACTCAGTCTGATTTACACGGCCCTGTTAAAGGGAAACCGGATACCATTGCCTGCACTTCCTGTTCAATATGCAGATTTTGCCGCCTGGCAGCGCAGGCAGTTAACCGGGGAAATCCTTGAAAACCAATTGAACTATTGGCGGCGGCATCTTGACGGACTTTTACCCCTTAACCTGCTCACGGATAAACCCAGGCCCTCTGAGGCCTCTTACCGGGGGGACCGGGTGGTGTTCCGGATATCGGCGGAGTTGACGGCAGGTATTAAAGCCTTAGGTAAAGATGCGGGGTGCAGCTTGTTCATGACCCTCCTGGCAGGCTTTTCCGTGCTGCTGTCCAGATATACCGGCCAAGCGGACATTGCCGTAGGGTCGCCCATCGCAGGGCGAACACAAACAGAAACCGAGTCTCTCATTGGTTTTTTCGTCAATACCCTTGTTATGCGGACGGATCTGTCCGGTGCGCCCACATTCCGGGATGTGCTGGGACGCGTGCGTAAAACCGCCCTGTCCGCCTATGCCCACCAGGATTTGCCCTTTGAGCAGATTGTATCGGAGCTTGCTCCTGAGCGGGATGTCAGTCGAAATCCCCTGGTCCAGGTGGTGCTCGCCCTTCAGAACGCCCCCATGGATGAGATGTCGATTGAGGGGCTGGCTGTTCGCCCGGCAAAATACGGGCATGTCACCGTACGGATGGATATGGAAGTCCATCTGTGGGAATTTGAAGGGGAACTGCTCGGTTCTCTCCTCTATTGCACCGATCTTTTTGAACGGGAGACGGTTCAACGGCTGGCGGATCATTTTGTTCATCTGCTGGGGGATGCCGCAGCAGATCCGGATACCCGCATCGGGGATCTGAGATTGACCCGCAGGTCGGATACACAACGGCTGCAGGCCCAATGGAATGATACGGCGGCGGATTATCCCCTGGACACCTGCATCCACCATCTTTTTGAAGCACAGGCCCAGGCGGCGCCGGATGCCGTTGCCGTGGCCGTGGATGATAAACAGGTCTCCTACGGGGAACTAAACCGTCGTGCAGATATCCTGGCCGGTCATCTCCTGGCCCTGGGGGTCGGCCCCGATGACATCGTGGGTGTCTGTATGGTGCGGTCGCCGGAGATGATTACAGGGATCCTGGGCGTTCTGAAGGCCGGTGGTGCCTATCTCCCCATTGACCCGGATACGCCAGCGGAGCGGCAGGCCTATATGCTGGCAGACGCCGGCGCAGGGGTAATCGTCACGCAAAAGCAACTGGCCGTCGGCATACCCGACGGGTGCAGGGTACTGCCCATAGAGGATGCGGCACAGCCCTCGGAGCGGTGTCTGCCCTCCAGCCGGCAGGTGCACCCCGGTAATCTGGCCTATGTGATATATACCTCGGGCTCCACAGGGCGGCCCAAAGGGGTGGGGCTGGCACACCGGGGGCTGGTGAATCTGTCCTGCTGGCACAGGCAGCAATTCGGGATCACAGGGGGCGACCGGGCATCCATGATGGCCAATGCCGGATTTGATGCATCGGTATGGGAGTTATGGCCCTACTTGATCGCCGGGGCCCGGGTGATGCCCGTGCCTTCCGATATTGTCCTGTCACCTGAAGGGCTTCAGGCCTTTCTGATCTCCCATGGTATCTCAATATCCTTTCTCCCCACGCCCCTGGCAGAGCAATTGCTCAAATTGACATGGGAGGAAGACATCCCCCTGCGAACATTGCTCACCGGCGGGGACCGGCTTCGTCATCATCCGGACAAAAAGCTGCCGTTCACGGTGGTCAACAATTACGGCCCCACTGAAAATACCGTGGTGGCGACCTCCGGGATCGTCCGATTTGACACCCTTGCCAGCCGTTTGCCGGATATCGGTACGCCCATAGATAACACCAAAGTCTATATCCTGGACACCGGTTTGAATTCTGTTCCCGTAGGGGTGCCGGGGGAATTGTACCTCAGCGGTGAGGGACTTGCGCGGGGGTACCTGGGCCGGGCCGATCTGACGGCGGCGCAGTTTATCCCCAACCCCTTTGACGCGCCGGGTGACAGACTGTATAGAACCGGTGACCTTGTCCGGCGGCTGTCCGACGGCAGGATTGAATTTCTGGACCGTATGGATTACCAGGTCAAAATCCGGGGGTTCAGGATCGAACTGGGGGAGATTGAAGCGGTATTGTCGGATTTTCGGGAAGTGGACGTGGCTGCCGTGGCCGTGGGCGAGGAGGATAGTGGCGCCCAATGTCTGGTGGCCTATGTGGTACCCGGGGATGATGGGGAAAATGACGGGCAGTGGCGCAGCGACCATATTGACAAATGGCAGCAATTGTATGAAGAAACCTACGGCGACGGCTCGGCGGAACCGCCCACAGGCGAGCCCGGTAATTCCGACGCAAGTTTTAATATTACAGGATGGAACAGCAGTTTTACCGGCCGGGCCATTCCGGAAGCGCAAATGCAGGAGGGGGTGGATAATACGGTGGACCGCATATGCTCTCTGGCACCTGACAGGGTGCTGGAAATCGGATGCGGGACCGGTCTGCTGCTTTCCCGGATCGCCCCCTCATGTTCAGATTACCTGGCCACCGACTTTTCAAAAGCGGCGTTGGATAATGTCGGACGGATTATAGAAGATCAACCCTCATTGGGCCATGTCCGTCTGCTCCGGCGGGAAGCTGATAATTTTGAAGGCATGGAGACGGGTGTTTTTGACGGGGTGGTGCTCAACTCCGTTGTCCAGTATTTTCCGGATGTCAACTATCTGGTCAAGGTCATTGAAGGCGCCGTGGGGATGGTCCGCCCCGGCGGGTTTATTTTTATCGGGGATGTGCGGGATTATTCCCGTCTGGCTACTTTTCATACCGCCGTTCAAATGGCCCAGGCGTCTGATACCGCAGCTTTGAACGTTTTGCGCCGGCAGATCGGCGGGAAAATCGCCCGTGAAAACGAACTCCTTCTCGCCCCGTCTTTTTTCAGCCGCATCCGGCAGCACTGCCCGGAAATCTCACGGGTGGAGACCCTTCACAAGCAGGGACAATATCACAATGAACTGACCATGTTCCGGTACGATGCCGTGCTCCATATCGGCGATGATGCCCGCCCCGCAGATGTGCAATGGCTGGATTGGGAACGGGACGGTCTCTCTCTGGCGGACCTGCGTCGGCTGATGGCCGGCAGCCCCGACCCCACAGGCGTCCGGCACGTGCCCAATGCCCGTACCGAAGCGGCATTCCGTACAGAGAAATTGCTCGGGCAGGGGGCAAATGATTCAGAGACAATGGTTGGGACACTGCGGGAGCAGATTCAGATGCAGGGTGTTCAGGGTATTGATCCTCAGTCGTTGTGGGATGCGGGGACGGAACTGGGCTGCCGGGTGGCTGTGCTCTGTTCGGAATCACAGCGTCCCGATACCTTTGATGTCATATTCTCGTCATCCCGGGAACCCATCGTAACGGACCGAGTTTCCCATACACCCCGGGCTGCCGACACCTGGGGGGATTACGCCAACAATCCGCTGCAGGGGAAAGTGAATACCGGGCGGATATCTGGTCTGCAGGACAGGCTCCGGAACATATTGCCGGCCTATATGATTCCCTCCCGGTTTGTCATTCTGGAAGACATGCCCCTGACCGCCAGTGGAAAGATCGACCGGAAGGCATTACCCGGGCTGGATCAGAAGGTTCTCTCCCAAGGGTATACACCGCCGGGAACCCCTGTTCAGGAAATTCTTGCATCGGTCTGGGCAAAGGTACTCGGGTTGCCTGCCGTGGGTATCCACGACAATTTCTTTGAACTGGGCGGACATTCCCTGCTGGCCACCCAGGTGATTTCACGGGTCAATACATTGTTGGGGGTTGAGGTGTCGGTCCGGGACCTTTTTGAGGGGCCGACCATTGAAACTTTTGCCGCCGGGCTGGAGGGCCGTGGGACCGGAAATGAGGAAAAGATCCCGGTCCGGCCCGGGGAAACCACAGCCATTCCCATGTCCTTTGCCCAGGAACGTCTCTGGTTTCTGGATCAATTGATTCAAGATACGCCCCTGTACAACATCTCCATGGCGGTGAACCTGAAGGGGGAATTGGACCCTGACGTCTTTGCCCGTGCTTTCAGGGAAATTGTCCGGCGCCATGAAGTGCTGCGGACAGGCTTTCTGTCCCGGGAAGGCATGCCGGTTCAGCAACCGGTGGCCGACGTGGCGCCCCTGATCGTTCGGGAGGATTTTACAGCACTTTCAGCGGATGTCAGAGATGCTGAAATCAGGCGTGTGATCCTGGCTGAAACCGCCCATGAATTTGATCTTTCCATACCGCCGCTGGTCCGGGCCGTGATGATTAAAACCTCCCTCAGCCAACATCTTCTGGTGCTGACCATGCATCATATTATTTCGGACGGATGGTCAATGGGGGTGATGAACCGGGAACTCAGCGCGCTCTATGAGGCATTTTCCTCAGGCAAGCCTTCCCCGTTGCCGGAGCCGGCAATTCAGTATGCGGATTTTACCTGCTGGCAACGTCGCCGATTTTCCGGTGAGTTGTATGAGACCCAGTTGAACTATTGGAAAGGCCAGCTCAGCAATTTGTCTGTTCTGGATCTTCATACCGACCACGTAAGGCCCCAGGTGGCTTCAGGCAACGGTGATCAGGTGGCGGTAAGAATCCCAGCTGAATTGACCCGTGCCCTGAAACGGGTGAGCCGGGATGCCGACGCCACCCTGTTTATGACCCTGCTGGCCGGATTCGCAGTACTCTTGTCCCGTTATACCCATCAGGATGATATTGCCCTAGGATCTCCCATTGCAAATCGTACCCATGCTGAGACGGAATCACTCATCGGGTGTTTTATTAATACCCTTGTTCTGCGGACGGATCTGTCCGGTGACCCCACCTTCCGGGAAGCCGTAAGCCGTGTCCGGAAACTGGCGCTGGATGCCTATGCCCACCAGGACCTGCCCTTTGAACAGCTGGTGGCGGCACTTCAGCCCGAAAGGGATACAAGCCGGAATCCGCTGGTGCAGGTGATGTTTGCCCTTCAAAATGCCCCCATGGAGGTGTTGCGTTTCGGTGATCTTGAGGTGACGCCGGCAGGGGTGGAACATGTCACTGTGGCCATGGATATGGAAGTCCACCTGTGGGAGAAGGGTGATGAGATTACAGGGTCTTTATTGTACAGTGTGGATTTATTCGAGCACCGGAGCATGGCGCAGTTGGTGGCACATTACCTTCGACTGCTGGAGGATGCCGTTGAAAATCCGGATAAATCCATCGCTGATCTGGCCTTTTTGGATAAGGCGGAAACCCATCAACTGCTGACCCGTTGGAATGAGACCCAAAGGGAGTATCCCCGGGACAAATGTCTGCATCACCTGTTTGAGGCCCGGGCCCTGGCAACACCGGATGCCCAGGCCCTGGTGTTTGACAACCAGGTGCTGACCTACGGGGCATTGAATGCACGGGCCAATCAACTGGGGCATTACCTGAAGAGACGCGGGGTCGGACCTGAAACGCTGGTGGGAATTTGCGCAGAGCGTTCCATGGACATGATTGTGGGCATGCTCGGCATATTGAAGGCCGGTGGTGCCTATGTGCCCATTGATCCGGAGTATCCGCCGGGAAGAAAGGCGTTTATACTCGAGGATACAGGGGCCGGGCTGCTGCTAACCCAGGAGCGCCTGTGTCCAGATCTTCCGGAAAGCCGCGCCCAAGTGATCTGTCTGGACAGAGATTGGGATGCCGTTGCCGGGGAAGGTGAACAGAACGTGGTGAGTGATACCGGACCGGCCAATCCGGTGTACGGGATCTATACCTCCGGTACCACGGGGAAACCCAAGGGAACCCTTGTGGCACACAGAAGTCTGGTCAACCTGATCACAGCCCAGGCGGAGACCTTCGGCATTGATAACACCGAGCGTATTCTTCAGTTTTCTTCTCTGAGTTTTGATGCATCCGCAGAACAAATCTGGCTGGCATTGTCAACAGGGGCGACCCTGGTCCTGGTGTCAAAGGAAACCCTTCTTGACCCGGGGCGTTTCCACGACTATATGCTGCGGCACAGGATCACCCATCTGGATGCCGTGCCCTCATTTCTTAACGCCTTTGATTTTCAAAAATCTCACCATATCCGGCGTATTCTGGCCAGTGCAGAAGCATGTCCCGAAGCCCTTGCCCGAAGACTGTCACGGAATGTGGACTTTTATAATGTCTACGGGCTTACCGAGACAGGGGTCACCTCCGTGGTATACAAAGTCGATCCGGATGAATTGCGCCCGGGCAGGTTGCCCATTGGCCGTCCCATTGCCAATACCCGGGTATATATCCTTGACCGGCGGTTAAAGCCGGTTCCCGTTGGTGTGCCGGGTGAATTATACATCGGCGGTACCGGCCTGGCCCGGGAATATCTGAACCGCCCGGATTTGACAGAGTCCGGATTTATTCCCAACCCCTTTGACAGCGCGGCCGGCAGCCGGCTTTACAAAACCGGTGATCTGTGCCGGTATCTGCCCGGGGGCGATATCCAGTTCTTGGGAAGAGTTGACCATCAGGTTCAGATCCGCGGGTTCAGGGTGGAGCCCGGAGAAATTGAATCTCAGTTGAGAGCCTGTGACGGCGTGGATGATGCGGTTGTTCTTCCCCGGGAAGACAAATCAGGCAGTATCCAACTGGCCGCATATCTTGTGCCGGCGGCAGGTGTGAACACGCCGTCACCTAAGGATATGCAGGCGTATCTTAAGACGAAGCTCCCCGGCTATATGGTCCCCTCCGCTTTTGCCTTACTGGATGTACTGCCCCTGAACGCCAGTGGAAAAATCGACAGAAATGCCCTACCGGAAGCGGATACAGTTGGCGGACAAGGCGATTACACTGCGCCCCGGGATGATACCGGAAAAACACTGGCCCGTATCTGGGAGCGGGTGCTGAATCTGGGACAAGTGGGGATTCACGACAACTTTTTTGACATCGGGGGGAATTCTTTGCTCCTGATGAAGGTTGTGGAAGAAATTAAGGATACCCTGGGCCGGGAGATCCCTGTTTTACGGCTGTTTGAACACCCGACCATTGATTCCCTGTGCCGGTTTCTGGAGGGAAGATCTAATGACTCCGATACCCCCACCGGCCTGGGGTCTGCCCGGCGGGGTAGAGCCGGTGACACCGGCGGGGCAAAGGATATCGCCATCGTGGGCATGGCCGGCAGGTTTCCCGGTGCACAGGATGTGAACCGCTTTTGGGAGAATCTGACGGCGGGTGTGGAGTCCATTTCCTTTTTTACGGACCGGGAATTACTGGATGCCGGAGTTGACCCGGAGATGCTGGAACATCCTGATTATGTGCGGGCCGGCGGTGTGATACCGGATATCGATATGTTTGATGCGGCATTCTTTGATTTCTCTCCAAAAGAAGCATCGGTAACAGATCCCCAGAACCGACTTTTCCTGGAATGCGCATGGGAGGCATTGGAAACCGCCGGGTACAATCCCCGGAACTGCGGAATGCGTGTGGGGGTATATGCGGGAAAAAGCATGGACAGCTATTTCCTGGAAAACCTCTACGGGAATCCAGATATATTAAAAACGGCAGGGGGGTATCAATTATCCATTTCAAACGGGGCTGAATTCTTAGCCACCCAGGCCTCCTATAAACTGGATCTCACCGGTCCGAGCATCGGGGTGCAGACCGCCTGTTCCACCTCCCTGGTTGCGGTACATATGGCCGTTCAGAGTATTCTGGCCGGGGAATGCGATATGGCCCTGGCAGGTGGCGCCTCTGTGGCGCCTGCCCAAACCCGGGGCTATCTGTATCAAAAGGATATGATCGCATCTCCGGACGGCCACTGCAGGGCCTTTGATGCGGATGCCCGGGGGACGGTGCGGGGCAACGGCGTGGGCGTGGTCGTTCTGAAACGTCTGGCGGATGCGGTGGCGGACGGGGATACGATTTATGCCGTCATCAAGGGCTCGGCCGTGAACAACGACGGCCGCGGAAAGATCGGTTTTACCGCCCCGAGTATTGAGGGGCAGGCATCGGTCATCGCCGATGCCCAGGCTGCAGCCGGCATTGCACCGGAAACCCTGCGCTTTATCGAAGCCCACGGCACCGGCACCAATTTAGGTGATCCGGTGGAGATTGCCGCCCTCACCAGGGCCTTCCGCAACACCAGCGATAAAACAGGATTTTGTGCAGTGGGATCGCTGAAGACCAATATCGGCCACCTGGATGCCGCGGCCGGTGTCGCAGGCCTGATCAAAACCGTGCTTTCCCTGCATCACCGGAAATTGCCCCCCAGCCTTCATTACAAGACCCCCAATCCGGATATTGATTTTGCCGGCAGCCCCTTCTACGTCAATGACAAACTGGACACCCTGAATGATGAAACACCGTTGCGTGCCGGGGTGAGTTCATTTGGTATCGGGGGCACCAATGCACATATGGTCCTTGAAGAAGCGCCGCAGGCAGGGAATTCCCCGGCACCCCGGGACGTCAGCCTATTGATGCTCTCCGCCAAAACTGAAAATGCGCTGGATACGATGATAGAGAATCTGGCCGTATATCTGGAGCAGCATCCGGATATAAACCTGCCCGATGTGGCCTACACCCTTTGTGTGGGCAGGGAGGCATTTGACCACCGTGCATTTGCTGTGTGCCGGGATACAGCGGAGGCTGTGGAAAACCTTCGGTCTTCCAACGCCCTGTTCAGGGGACATGCCGGTGCTGAAGCAGAACCCTCAGATGTGGGGCCTCCCTCCGGGCTTGAAGCACTTGGAAAACGCTGGCTCATGGGTGAACCGATCCGTTGGCAGACGCTCTTTGGGGATCAGCCCTTAAAACGGATCCCGCTCCCCACGTATCCGTTTGAACGTCGACGGCATTGGGTTGACCGGCCCGGGAAAGTTGCCGAGCTGTCTGCCGAATCATTGAATCAGGCCATAGAAGGCGCCGGCAAAAAAGTTGAGCGTACCGGTAAAAAATCAGATATCGCCGATTGGTTTTACCAGCCCGTCTGGGTACCCAAGGACAAGGCCGCGGAATCCCGGACGGAAAACACAACCTGTCTGGTATTTACCGATCCCTGGGGACTGGGGGACAGTCTGGAAAAGATAGTGTCTGCATCCCGTCCCGTTGTCATGGTTCATGCGGGAGAGGCGTTCTCCAGGCAAAGTGAGACGGTTTATACTATCGATCCCCGGGAGCCGGAACATTACGAGACTTTGATGATAGCACTGCAGGATTCCGATCTTGTGCCGGGGCAGATTGTTCATCTGTGGAGCATCACCCCTGAGGGTGTGGAAAACGGGCAGGTATCTGAAGACGGTACTCTGAATCTTGACCGGACCTTTTACAGCCTGCTCCACATTGCCCGGGGCCTGGGGACGCTAAAAGGGGCAAACCGGATGGACATGGCGGTGGTGTCAAACGCCATGCAGGCCGTTACAGATGAGGATGTGGTACGCCCTGAAAAATCGGCGCTGCTGGGACCGGTGCGGACCATTGGTTTAGAGTATCCCCATATCAATTGCCGAAGCATCGATCTCATGCCGGCCGTCTCATGGGACGGTCCGGATGCGGATGCGGTTGCGGTGGGGGTGGCGAAAGAACTTGCGGGGGAATCCGGGGGGCAGGTCATCGCACTTCGTGACGGTGAGCGCTATGTGCAGGAGTTTACACCTGTCCGCATAGAAGGCGCCGATGACAACCCGCCTGTATTGCGGGATCGCGGTGTCTATCTCATCACCGGCGGTC
>JAKSBB010000350.1 GCA_022361315.1 Desulfobacterales bacterium | reverse complement strand
TCAAGACGTCATCCCGCACCATCTATATGGTTAGGGGCAGGACGGAATAATCAGCTTTTTAGGGAGAGGGGATAAAGGGATATCAGAACAATATAAACCGGGCAACCGCCTTTATCGAAGCCAACCTTCACCGGGATATCCGCGCGGGCGAGGTGGCGGCGGAGGCTGCCTATTCCCTGTTCCACTTCCACCGGATCTTTCTGGCTGCAACGGGGGAGCCCCTGAAGACGTATATAAGGAAGCGAAGGTTGACCCTGGCTGCACGGGCGCTGATCGATTCGGATGCCGGAATTATTGATATTGCATTGGATGCCGGATTCGAATCCCAGGAGGCCTTTACCCGGGCCTTCAAAAAGATGTTCGGGCTGCCCCCGGGCCGATTCAGAAAGCAGAACCACCATTATCCGTCCAGATATAAGAATCGATTTACGATGAACCCGCTTATGGAAGGAGGCAGGATGATGACACCGGAAATCAGGGAAAAAAAGGGATTTAAACTCGTGGGATTCAGGTACTTCGGGACCAATGAAAACAACGAGATTCCGCAGCTTTGGGATACATTTATGGAACGGTCCCATGAAATCGGCAACCTGGGAAACCCGTCACATTTCTATGGGGTGTGCAAGGTACCGGAGGAGAATGCCGATTCCCCGGCCGGCAATATCTCCTTTGAATATGTGGCTGGCAGGGAAGTGGTGAGCGTTGAAGATATACCCGAGGGCATGGTGGCCCGGGAGGTACCGGACGGAAAGTATGCCGTCTTTACCCACCGGGGATCCCTGGAAAATTTGAAAGCCACCTACGGATATATTTATGGGGAGTGGGCAGGAAACCAGGGGCCGGATGTACGTTTGGGTAATTATGATTTTGAGTTTTACAATGAACGGTTTGATCCGGCCGGTTCCAAAGACTCGGAGATGTATATTTATGTGCCCCTGACATAGAAGGGCCGGGGGGCAAGACCGAGAGTTTGAGAATCGCTTGGTACGTTAAAACGCGTTGCCGGATTCCTCTATGACGGCTTTGGCATCCGTTTCCAAAGCGGCCAGTGTGTCCGCCTCAATATTGATGAGGTCCAGGATCTGTTCAATGCCGTGTTCGGCAGCCGGGTCCGGACCATCATCCGTGGCGTCTATATCGAATCCCGGAAAGCCGTATCCGATACGACGGGCCAGGTGATCTGCCAGATGAATCACCAGGATTTCCGTCTCCGTTCCCGGGGGATATTCGTTCCAGTGGTGAATTTCCGCCAGCCGGACAAAGGTCTCCGGAAATTTCCACATCTTGAGCAGGCTTGCGCCGAAGGTGGTGTGGATTTCATGGACGGCCTTCAAAAGGTGCGGGTCGTCAAACGAGGCGGTCTGGGAAAGATCGGCAATGGATTTCATGAGAAGAACATTGCCCAGATCATAGGTGATGCCCATGAGAAAGATGGTGTCGCTGTTGGGCAGTGACATGTTTTCCGCAATGAGTTTGCCGCAGCAGGCCACGGCAAATGAGTGGGTCCAGTGGGCCTTCAGCGTCGCCCTTAAGGAATCGTTTTCAGAATGAAACAGCAGTTTGGTGGATACGGTTGATACCGCAGCATGGGTGGCTTCAAGCCCAAGGCGGACAATGGCGGTCCTAAGATCTGCCACCGCTTCCCTGCCTCTGTACAGGGGGGAGTTGGCAATTTTTACCAGTTTGCCGCTGATGACCGGATCTTTTTCAACCACCTTTACCATATCTTCAAAGGAGGGAGAACCCGTTGCCAGAACCTCCTGGATTTCCGTGACGATTTCAGGCAGTACCGGCAGCCTGATGCTTCCCTTATTGAACTTTTCAATGATTTTGCCCACCACCTTCGGGTGAATCTTGGTTTCCCCCCGTTTGGCCGTATCCGGAATATGCAGACCTAAACCCTTCAGTTTCTTCTGGAGACGGGAAGGGCTGACCGGTTTGGTGATATAGTCGTCACAACCCAGATCAATACATTCCTGGACCACGGATTTATTCATCCGGGCGCTGGTCATGATGATTTTCAGGGGCCGGGTTTTAACCTGGGCCTGGGCCATCTGGGCTTTTTGCAGGGTCCGGACCAGACGGAGTACCTGGCGTCCGTCCATGCCGGGCATGGAAATATCCAGGGTGAGCAGGTCGAAGGGGCGGGGTGAGGCCATGGCGTCACGGAATAACTGGATGGCGGTTTGACCGTCGCTGGTGCTTGTGACCTCTCCAAAGGCTGACATTAAGTCCGAAAGAATTTTTCGCGAGATGGGTTCGTCGTCGACAATTAATGTCTTCATTGATGTTCCTGGTTCTATGGTACGCCTGCTTTTCAGCAGTAAAAAAAACAGCACCCAGTTTACCATAAAAAGGGAATCGTGTCCAAGACTGGGGGGCTTATATTTTCTGTTAAAATATGGTTTGGAGTCCATGGTTTCCCGGAATACGGATACGCTTGGATTTTCTCTGCTGCCCCTGTTGTTTTTTCAAAGGGTTATATGGTATATTTCCATGTTTTATTAAGACGCGGATGAAATACGCCAAACAACATATACAACCGGCCCCAGGGCCACTTGGGGCAAAAGCCGCCGGTATTTATGGCTGAGGCCGCCGGATTGAAAATTAGGAGAATACTCCCATATGGGACGGTTGACTGAATTTGAACTGACCATCAGAAAAGTAAACGACAGCCCGTTGACCTACGAGTCGTTGATCCCCTCGGAATGCAATTTCTTTCAGGATGTACGGCGCTACCAGAGCATCGGACCCAACCTGGAAATCCGGGTGATCCGGGTGGATGGAAAAATAGAACTTGACCCTGATATGGAGCCGGTGTCCATCAACAAGCTTAACGGACCGGAACGTAAAGCCCTTGCGGACTATCTGAAGATACGGGTGGCCAGAGGGGATAACATCGGCTATGCCTGGGCCTTCTTTCGTTCCTCTGATAAGAAAAGGCCCATCGTTGCATTCGGCGGCAATGTGGTTCACAACGATACCGCCGTGGGCAAAGAGCGGGTCAGAAAGCTTCTGGCCCTGCTGCAGAAGGAAAAGGGTGCCGGCCGGATGAAAGGGAAGTGGTTGCCCGGAATTGCCCTGGGAATATGTATTGCGGCCGTGGTTTTCGCGGGTATGAAATATGGCCATCTGGCCAAAAAGTTTCCCTTCAAAAGTGTCACCGGCGGGATTTCCGGTCCCGAGATGGAATTTTATGAGTCTGTATTCCCTGACGTATACGACTGGTACAGGAACGGGGCACCGGAGCAGAAAGATGCGGCCAAAGCCCTGCTCAAACCCGAATATATCACCGGACTCCGCCAGACCATGGCAGAGACCTTTTATCAGCCGGATGAAGACACTGATATGAGCCGGGGCAACCGGCTGGTTCTGTTTGTCTATTTTAATTACAACACAGACGTCGCCTCACTGATGAATACCCACCGGGAGATTCTGACGGGCACTGAGTTCATGCGGTTGGCAAGGATATACGCCACCCGCCAGTCCGGATATGCGTCAAACATTTTCTATTTCAAGGTGGGGGATCTCAATATTAAACATGCCGAGATCTCCAAATATATGAAGCAGAACATGATCACTTACCGGGATTTTAAGAAAATCAGGGATGTGAATGCCTTTTCAGAGCTGATGGAGCGTGACAGTGTCAGCTACAAGATGAAAGGGTTCCTGGAGAATGTCTATACATTCACCCCGCTTCGGATCGACACCCCCCTCAAGAACCGGTCCTGGTATCTGTTGACCCGCCAGGACGGCGCTGCTCTGGATTTTGCCGCCTTTTTCCACGAGGAAAATGCCACGTTGGTACCCAAGCGTATCGGTAACCTGTTACTGAGTAAAAAGAGCCTGCCTAAACATATGGTATGGTATGCCCTGGATGATGCACAGGCCGACGGGTTACGGCTCTCTGAAAGTGCGCTCACCTATTTTTCCAGGGAAACGGGTCAGGCACATAAATTGTCGGTGATCCTGGACCGGATTAAAACCCTGGGGTTGCGTCCGCTGAAAAAGGAACAGATCGCCGTCAGCGTGCACCGTGAACTGCTCATGGGGGACATGAAGGGGAAATACGGTATTCAGACCAACGATCCCATCACCAGCCTGGTGTTGTCCAACCTGATATCCAAAACCTCCTTTGAGCGGGAGGCCAACGTCTCATTAAAGCGTGATCCCATTCAGTTTAATACCACTCTGGTGCAGCTGTCCAAGGATGACAGTTTCTCGGTGCAGACCGTCACCATCACCCCGGGCACCACCAATATCATTCGTCTGTTCGAGCCCCTGGACAGTTTCAGGGCAAGTTTCAGCGACGGCACAAAAGCCGTGTTTGAAAAGGCAAGTGTTAATCTGTTCAACCCCTTTACTTTTATGATTTCCAGAGATAGCATAACCTTTAGTTTCCGCCATGATATCAGGGATATGGAAATTGAAGCCGGCGACATGCTGCTCAGAATCGTAAAGGCCAGCGATGGAAATTATCAGATTGTTGAGGCCATGTAAGGCAACGCTTCAACCCAAAAGTGCATCAAGGAGTACCACCCGCATATGTATGACAACCGAGACCGCCTCCAGCAGATCCAAAGGGAGATAGAGGAAGTAATTCAACAGCTGGAGACCATACCGGCAGAAAAAAAAGACAGGGCCAGGGACGTGATTGACCGGTGCCGGGCCTGTCTGAAAACTATTCCGGCCACGGATACCCCTGTATACATCCACATCACCGGAACCGATAAATCCTTCAAGACCAGTTACCTGCTGGACCTCTTTGACAACGATGTCCTCCGGGAGATGTTTTCCGTCAAACAGCGGAATACATCGGAGAACACGGCTGTTCCCTGTCTGGTGGAGCCGGTGTCCTGGACCGATGAGGTGGTGGTCAGCCAGGTGTCCATTTCCACCGGTAACGTTATCCGGGACCGCTTGACCCAGGAGCAGTTCAACCGGCTGTACGATTTGTCTTCCGGTGCGGAGCCGGATGATTATCTGATCCGGGTGGCCATCCCCGAAGACCAGAGTGCCATGACACTGCCCGTCATCGAATATCCCGGTATCAAGGAAGGGGCGGATGCCATTGACAGCCAGAAGGAACGCCATAAAAAATTCCAGGCCAACATGCTGGATTGCCTGGTGCGGTATCCGGGGATTCTCGTCACCTGTTTCCAGCATAAGATTGCCATACCGCCGGGGCATCCGCTGGATGCCATCCTCCGGAAATACGAGGCGGTACTGGAGACCAACTACCACTATCATAAGCTGCCGCTGATTCTTTCCCTCCAGGGGGACAGTGCCATTGCCAGTTACTGCGGCAACACCAATGTGGAGCAGGACCTTGAAAGCGATTTTAAGAGTTTCAGGGCCTTTGATTCCATTGTGCAGCTGGTGAACCCCTGCAACGATGAATATCCGGTCAGTTTTATTTCCCCGGGCCCCCATGTGAATTCCTGGATCCGGAATCTGTCCAACTACAAGGATCTTCGGGAGATAAAAGACCAGGTCAAACTGGACGGCGGGATTTCCTGGTCCCGGCAGATGCTGGGGCAGGTATGCACCACCTCCCACATCCAGGAGGCCCTGGACAACATGTTCCTCAAGCCCTGGGTCACCGAGGCCACGGTACTCCATGCCGAAGCCCTGGATGTGCTCCACACCCTTGAAAGCTACGACGAGATGACTGAAATCAAGGAGCGGGTGAGGGAGGCCATACTCAACGATACCTACCAGAGCCTGCGCCAGTTTTTTGATGTGGAGCTGGGTTACAGCCATAACGGGGAAATCCGGGATCACAGGGAATTCTGGACCACGGTGTTCATGCAATACCTGGATCAATTCCTGCTGGATACGGAAAGAAGCCGCGCCATTGCCGGTGTGCTCTGGGACAATCTCCACCAGCGGCTGGATCCGGACAACAAAGGGTTTTTGAGCGCCAGGGAAGAAGACCTGCCCCACATTATCATGAACATGGCTGAATTTTACGTGCCCAACACGCTTGTTAGGGGGGATTACACCCTTCTGGAAAGACGCCTCAAGGAGAAATCCCATGCTGTTTAAGCTGTTTAAGCGAAAAGAAAAGGAAGTAGACCAGTTTCAGCTGGAGCTGGAAGACGACGGCAAACTCTACTATGAGACCATTGCCGGACGGACCCCCCGGGACACCAACAACCATGAAGAGTATATCCTGTTTGTGGATTTCGGCTCCTACAGAACCAGCGTACTCTGCTGGCCCTGCAGTTTCGGCAGGGATAAAATCACAGACTCCTGGCAATATGTGGTGCACGGGGATTCGGATGCCCAGGGTGGTTTTCCGTCTGCGTTTATCAATCCCCCTTCGGGAGATGAGCGGGATTTTGCCTTTGTGCCGGATATGGGGGATAATCACGTCAGTTCCAGCCAGATCGTGAAAAGCGCCAAATACGTTTTTGCCAGTAAATTCGCTGCATATAAAGGGGATGTCCCCCAGTTCAAGCTCTATATAAAAAAGATACTTGAAGAAAGTTTCAAATACATTACCGAGCCCAACAAAGACCGGCCCTGGAACGGACCAGCCATTCCGGTTATCACGGAAATCCGGGTGACGGTGCCGGATCTGTTCATCGAGAATCTGAGAAACGGCTACCGGGAGAATATTTA
>JAKSBB010000185.1 GCA_022361315.1 Desulfobacterales bacterium | reverse complement strand
TCTGGCCGTAAAAATCACGGATTTCGGTGCCGGTGGCGTCTTTCCACTGGTCGATGACCTCGGGGTTCAGGGGTTCGCCCGCACTCAGGGAGTACTTCATGGCGGAAAGATCATATTTGGCAAGATCAAGACCCACAAAGGCACGCCATGCGGTGGGCGGTGCACAGAAGGAGTTGACTTTATATTTGGCCACAGTGGCCACATATTTTTCAATATCCAGAGCCGTAAAGTTAAAACCGGTGGCGGTGGCGCCCATGTTGAACGGGGAGAAGAAGCTGCTCCATGCCCACTTGGCCCATCCCGGGGCACTCAGGTTGTGGTGGACATCCCCGGGTTCCAGACCGATGATGACGGCGGTGGACAGATGGCCTAGGGGGTAGGATACGGCACTGTGGCCGACCCGTTTGGGCAGACCTGTGGTGCCGGAGGTAAAAAAGCAGAAAAGCACATCTTCGCTTTTGACCGCTGCCGCCTCTGCCACGGCTTCTTCCTTATCAATATCCGTATAGGATACCCAGCCGGCTTTTTCACCCAGAACGATTTTCGCCTTGGGGGTGCAATCTGCTTTTTCAAGGGCATCGTCCACCAGGTCTGTGAGGCCTTCGAAGCAGACAATGACATCGGGTTTGTAGGCTTCAAACCGGAACTGAATTTCACGTTCGGTCATTGTGGTTGCGGTGGGTACGGATACCAGGCCGCCCTTGATCCCGGCAAAGGTGGCAAACCAGGTTTCGGGTACGATGGGGGTCAGCATATAAAGGTTGTTGCCCTGGTCAACACCTTGCTTTCTCAGATAGTTCAGAAGTTTATTGCCGTTGGCTGCCAGCTCTTTGTAGGTGAACTGAGCTTCTGCGTCGGTTTCCAGGTCCGTCCAGATCAGGGCAAGCTGATCGCCGCGTTCCTTGACGTGGATTCCCTCGAAGATTTCCTCCGCCCAGTTGAAATTTGCCGGCAGTTCGGATTTGTTCAACTTTTCAAAGAATGCCTGGGCTTCAACTTCCCGCTTTGACATATCTTGGATTTCATTCAGGGCCATTGCCTCTCTGTAGATGCTTTCCAACGACATTTGCTTCCTCCGATTTTGATTTTTACAAACCGTATTGATTACCAGATTTCGCCATATTGCCAGTACCCGAAGCTTTCGCTTAAGGTCCTTTCTATCAACCCGGTTTATACTCTCGTAAAATAGAACCGTTTCCACAATCGGTAGGAACCGGATTTTCTCTGTAGGTCCCGGTGTAGGCATTCGTAGGCGAGACTATTCAACCTCTGTAGGTGCATGAACCTACAAACATCAATTGACACCCCACCCGAGGCCGGCCCTCATCACCAAACCGGTTTCGATATGCGATATATTGCATAAACATGCATTTCTATGCTTGACACGGCAGTATTCGTGGCAGTATATAGTGTCTTTTTAATTATTTAGATAAGGAGACCATATGCTGACGAACAAGAAAATCGGATTTATCGGCAGCGGGAACATGGGCGAAGCATTGGTCAGCGGCCTGGTACTTTCAAAGGCCTCAAAACCTGAAAATATCATATGCTCTGATATCGATGAAACGCTTCTTGCGGACCTCAGTGAAAGATACGGTATAAATACCACCAAATCCAACATCGAAGTGGTTGAAACTGCGGATATCATCGTTTACGCCACCAAACCCCAGATTCTGGGGATGGTGCTCAAGGAAACGGCCCCGGCACTGGACAAAAGCAAACTTGTGATTTCCATTGCCGCCGGTGTCCCCCTGGCCGCCATTGCGGCCGGTCTGCAAAAGGAACTGCGGCTGATCCGGGTCATGCCCAATATCTGCGCCTTTGTCAAAGAAAGCGCCACGGCCATCGCCGCCGGTGAGTTTGTTCAGGAAGGGGATGTGGAATTTGCCCAGGCCATTTTCGACTCCGTGGGTGAAACCGTATTCATTCAGGAAAACATCCTCATGGATGCCTTCACCGGGCTGAGCGGCTCAGGTCCTGCCTACATCTTCACCATCGTGGACGCCATGGCCGATGCCGGGGTTAAAATGGGCCTGTCCAGAAAAGACAGCCTTTTTCTTTCCACCCAGACCGTTCTTGGTGCAGCCAAGCTGCTGATGGAATCCGGTGAGCATCCCGGGCAGTTGAAAGACCGGGTGGCATCGCCGGGCGGTACGGCGATTGCGGGCATTCATACCCTGGAGCAGGGTGGTCTGCGGACAACCCTGATTAATGCGGTGGAGTCTGCAACCAACCGGTCAAAAGAACTGGGGGAAATGATGGTAAAAGATTTCATTGCCCAGAACGGCGGCGGTAAAAAGTAAAGCAGAACACCTAACGCAAATCGGATTCTCCTGCAATCATGATTGGCATGCGTTAACATTTCGACATAGAGGATTACCATGGCGAGACATCACCTAAGCATTGAAAAAATCGGCGGCACTTCCATGTCACGATTTCCCGAAATCGTTGACAATATCATTCTCAAGGATAAAGAACACACCTATGGCAGAATTTATGTGGTATCAGCCTATGCAGGTATTACTAATGATCTGCTTGAACACAAAAAAACCAACCAGCCGGGGATATATAAACTCTTTGAAGATCAACAGAACTACCCCATCAAAATGATCCGGTTGCAGGAGGCATTGTACAAACTCAACGAAACCTTTGGCGACGTCGGCCTTGATGTTCAAGCGGCCAATGATTTTATCGGCGACAGGATCGACCAGGCCATAAACATTTTGGGCAGCATGGATAATGTCCTGGCTTCCGGTTACGTCAGCCGGCAGGAGTTACTGCTGGCAGCCAGAGAACTTCTGGCTTCTCTGGGGGAAATGCACAGCGCCTTTAACTCTGCAAATATTCTTAAAAACAGAGGATATGACACCACCTTCATCGATCTCAGCGGGTGGGATGACAGCCGCCAGTTGACCATTGATGAACGTATAAAGGATAGTTTTACCCCCATTGATCCCTTCTCCAGCATCTGCTTTGCCACGGGTTACACCAAAGGAACGGAAGGCATCATGCGGGAATTTGACCGGGGATATTCTGAGGTGACCTTCTCCAAGGTGGCCGTATTATTGGGTGCGGATGAGGCAATTATCCACAAGGAATACCACCTCTGTTCAGGTGATCCGCTGATCATCGGCGAAGAAAAGGTCAAACCGGTCTGCAATACCAACTATGACGTGGCGGATCAGCTGGCGGATGTGGGTATGGAGGCCATCCATCCCAAAGCATCAAAACCCCTGGAGATCAAAAACATCCCCATCCGGGTAAAAAATGCCTTTGATCCGGACCACCCCGGAACGCTCATCACCAAAGACTTTATCGCCCCGGAATCCAAAGTGGAAATTGTCACCGGCTCCAAAGAGGTGACCTGTATGGAAATACATGACACCAGAATGGTAGGGGAAGTCGGATTTGACCTCCGCATCATGGAGATCTTTGATAAATACCATGTGTCTTACATCTCCAAGATGACCAACGCCAATACCATTGACCTGATCATTGAAGAAAAAGACTGTACACCCCAGTTTCTGGCAGAGCTTAACGGGGCCATGGAAAAGGTGGCCACGAGTCCGGTAGCCATTGTCTGCGCCATCGGCTCAAACATTGCCCAGCCCGGAATCATGGCAAAAGCCGCCCAGGCACTTGCGGGTTCGTCCATTAATATCCTTGCTGTCTCACAAACCAACAGACAGACCAACATGCAGTTTATCGTTGAAAGGGATCAGTTCGCCCAGGCCCAGATCGCGCTTCACAACGCGCTCTGCGGCTAATTTCGATGGTTAC
The DNA here is from genome assembly GCA_022361315.1 of Desulfobacterales bacterium. The sequence goes on along the minus strand of JAKSBB010000185.1, from coordinate 1,111 downwards.
AAAATAAAACCGGGGATCGGGATTTACGGCGGAATCCCGATCCCCGGCTTCTGGCAAGGGAACTTTCAGGAGGCGGTTATGGTATTGGTTTCACTGTGGCAAGCAGTGTTACCCGAACTGTCCGGTCTTCATCTTTGTACCGGCAGTTCTTATACGTCAAGTTCCTTTTTTAGCCAATCTCTTACTTTTCCTTCCACGGCATAGACACCTTTGTATTTGCCGATGCCCTGCATGAATTCCTTTTCCAGATCCTTGGGCAGGTCAAAGCTGCCGAGTTCCTCTGAGTCAAAGCCTTTTCGACGCACCAGGGTGAGGATGGGCTGTTTTTTCCAGGTGTTGATGACAAAGTAAACGGTTTCGTTGTCATTGTCCCTGGAGTTGTAATAGGTCTGTGATCTTAAGGGTCCCCACTCCAGATGGAGTGCGATGGCTTCTTCAGGGGTCATTTCCCAGTCTACGGAATTTACCAGATTGTGGTTCTGTCTTATGTCACGAAGTCTCATATATCCTCCATTACTTCGGGTTGAACTTTAGGTCTGGCTTGATATTGAGCAAGGAGCGTGCCTACGGAAGATATATTTTTACTTATGCTTTAATATCAAAGAGTTAACAAATTTATAGTTTTTTCCAGAAAACGAAGAGACATTGATCGAGACACCAAAAGAGACACCCCGTAAGAGACAAAAATGTCTCTTACGGGGTGTCTCAGGAATAAACCGGAACGGAGCTTGTATAAACCGGAACGAGACTAGTAATTCTCGCAGAGAAGTTCAAAATAGCCCGTGGGTTTCACACAGGCCGGGCATTTATCAGGGGCGCCTTTGCCTTCATGGATGTAACCGCAACTCAGGCAACGCCACTTTTTAACCGCGTCACGCATAAAGCTTCTGTCCCGCTCAAGATTGTCAGCCAGATGGAGAAATAACTTTTCGTGGTGTTTTTCAGATACGATGATGGCATTGAATGTATCTGCAGCCCTTGCAAAGCCTTCTTCTTCGGCTTCCCTTGCGAACCGGGCATACATCTCGTTGCCCACATAATTTTCCAGTTCAGCCGAAGAGAGCAGGTTTTCATGGGTGGTTTTAATCACACCGGTGGGGAAAGACCAGTT
>JAKSBB010000742.1 GCA_022361315.1 Desulfobacterales bacterium | reverse complement strand
GGCCAGAGCAGCATTTCCACCGCCTTTGTGACGGCATCCCTGCTGTACTGTGTGGGCTCCATGGCCATTGTGGGTTCCCTTGAGAGCGGGCTGGCAGGCAACCACAGCACCCTGTTTGCCAAGGCCTTTCTGGATGGGATTACCTCCATCATTCTGACGGCTTCCCTGGGATTCGGGGTGATGCTGTCGGCGGTGCCGGTGCTCCTGTATCAGGGGGCCATTACCCTGGCCGCCGGAGTCATGAAACCCTTCCTGGTGCCTGCCGTAGTCAGCCAGATGTCCGCCGTGGGCGGCCTGCTGATCCTGTCCCTGGGCCTGAACATGCTCCGGGATAAGAAGATAGCCGTGGGCAATATGCTGCCGGCCATTTTCCTGCCGTTGATTTATTATTTCGTCACCACCTTTATATAAGGGAGAATCACCCCATGAATATTAAAGAACATATGAATGAACTGCCCCTGCCCGAGGGGATTCAGGGGGATGAAAATGCCCTGGAGATGCTGCGGGTATGGATCGGTAACCGGGATATCCAGATCTCTATGCTCCTGGGCATGTGGGAACAGGCCTCTGATGGGGATATTGACGAGCGGGACGCCTGGGGGGAACTGCTGGCTGACCTGGTCCGTCATATTGCCAATGGCCTGACCCAGAGCCATGACTACAACACCACGGCTTCTGAGATGCGTATCGCCAATGCCATGCTGGTTCATCTTGGGCATGGGGCGAATACGGTTGACGGTGAGGTAAAACCTTAGGCTTCTGTATTATTAAGCTGTTTTGAAACCACGAAGTGCACGAAGAAAACGAAGGGATATTTTCTTTGTGCTCTTCTTGTTCTTCGTGGTTTATCTATCCGTATGAAACCGATCTACAGGTCAATTCCCAGCAGCATGCGTACATAGGCATCGTAATCTTCCCTGGCGGCGGTTTTACGAGTGCTTGCAAACACCGTCTCCTTCTTTTCCAGAGCCTTGGTGAAATCCGAGCTGACACGGATGGGGAAGGGGATCATCTCTTCCGGGTATCCTGCGGACAATTCATCGAAAGCTTCCGTGGCCATCTTGATCCGGCGGTCAAACCGGGTAAAGAGCAGGCGGATGTCCGGAGGTGTCAGGTTGAAGGTGTCGCAGATGGAGTTCACCTCCTCAATGGTCAGGCGCAGGCCTTTTTTTGAGAAGGCATCGTGGTTCAGGGGAATGACGATGGTATCTGCAGCGCAGATGGTAGAGATAATGGCGGTGCCCAGGGAGGGGGGGCAGTCAAGGACGATCAGATCGAAGCCGTTGGCCTTGAGTTCGTCGCATACCCCTTTCACGGCATTTTTCTGGGCGGCGGGGTTGATCAGCTGCATGTCCAGCAGGCCGTTGTCCAGAGAAGAGGGGAGGATATAGAGAAACTCCCCGATGCTGCGCACCCCACCCATGACCATTTCCCCCGGGTTTTGCCAGACATCGCAGAAAATGGGGTCGTCGTCTTCGGGCACCATATCAAAGGCAAAGGAGGCGGAGGCCTGGGAATCCATATCCACGATACAGGTTTTGAAACCGTACTGGGCTGCCCGGGTGGCCGTGGTGATGGCAGAGGTGGTTTTTCCGGTGCCGCCTTTCAGGTTGATATGGGCCACGACTCTCGGGGTAAAATCCACACCGTTGTCCTGCAGGTAGGACCGCACCGCACCGGGGCTGACGCAGGTGCTGCGGACGCGGGACCGCCTGACGAGATCGGTATCGCTCAATTCTGCCAGGACATCTGCAGGTGTGCTGCCGTTCAACTGACTCAACTCTTCCACTGTAAGCAGGTATTGTTCTTTATTCGCCATAGTCTTTTGCCCCGTGTTGATAACTCATTAAAAAATGAAGGTTATGATTATATAGAATAGGGGGCAGGGTTGATCAAGGGCCGGGGCAAATTTTTATTCTGCGTCGAATCAATTTAGATACTTCTGATGAATGTTCCTGAAAACACCATCTGCTGCCATCTGTTCCAGGATCTGGTTGATCCGTCGGAGCATCCCGGGTTTGTCCGGAATATTTTCAGTCCGCCGGGACAGAACCAGATAGGCGTTGCGGAGTTCCGAAATGGATTTTTCCGAATGGACGATGCGGTCTTTCAGGGGCTGCAGCCGCGGGATATGCTTCAGTTTATAGAGGGTGACGTCATAGTTGTTGGTAAAGCCGTCGATCCTGCCGTTGGCGGTGAGGAAGATGTTTTTGTCCACGTTGTTTTCAATATTTACGATAATTTTCCCCGAGGCGACGGCAGCGTCAAAGGCCTCTGAAATGGCAAATCCCCGGTTCACCCCGATGGTTTTGCCGTAAAGGTCTTTAACCGTCTGAAACCGGATACCGCTTCCCTGCCGGTAGAAAAGGGGAAACCGGCTGATGTGGATGGGATGGGAAAAGGCGTAGAGTGCAAAGGCTTCTCTGTCCCGGGTATGAAACAGGGAAAAACTGCCGTCGCACTGCCCGGTCCGGGTCATGTGGATCAGCCGCTTCCAGGGGGCCAACTGGATGGTGATTTGGATGCCCAGGCGTCTTCCCAGTTCCCGCATAATGTCGGCATCAATGCCGTGAATCTCACCGTTTTCTTCCCAGGAATAGGGGGGGAAGTGGTCATCGCCCACAAAAACGAGTGGCTTGTCGGCAGCAGCGGTCAATGGGGTTACGATAAGTTGTAAAAGTATGCAGAATATGAAGATGTATCTTTTCATATATGATCTCGGGTTGTTTATCGTATTATAAAATGGCGGCGCGTATCTGACGCAGAATTTTTGGGTATAAGGTACAGGATTTGAGTTTGGAAAAAAAGGAAAAATCCTTTTTCGACTGAATTTGAAGCCGTCCGGTGCCGGCCGGCTTGACTTTAAGCGCTGGGCTTTCTACAACACGAATATTTATTATTATTTTTGAATAAAGGGAAGGAACTGCATGTTTAAAAACATTCTCCAGGACGACGGATATAACCGTATTGTCAAAGGTCGTTACGGCTACGTATTGTACAATAAAAACGATACCTATGTGGGCCGCTCCTTTGAAAACTACGGAGAGTTTTCCGAAGGAGAGGCAATGCTGTTCAGGCAGATCTGTGGGGCCGGTGACCGGGTGGTGGATGTGGGGGCCAACATCGGTGCCCATACCCTGATTTTTGCCAGCCTTGTGGGGAATACCGGGCGGGTTTATGCTTATGAACCCCAGCGTGTGGTATTCCAGACCCTCTGCGCCAATATGGCCATCAACAGCATTGGTAATACAGAGTGTTTCCAGATGGCTGTATCCGATGCCCCGGGACAGGTGGCGATACCGGATATCCGCTATGACCTGGAGGCCAATTTCGGCGGGGTTGAAGTGGGAAAATTTCAGTCAGGCATCAAAACGCCGGTGGTGGCTCTGGATGATGTTTTGGATGTGCCTGCCCTAAAACTGATCAAGGTCGACGTTGAAGGCATGGAACTCGGGGTGATACGCGGTGCTGCGGAAACCATTGGAAAGCATCGGCCGTTTTTATACGTGGAAAATGACAGGCCGGACGGATCCCGGACGCTGATTGAAGAAATCGCCGGGCATGGTTACCGGATGTTCTGGCATATTACCCGGCTGTTCAACCCGAACAACTATGCTGGTAACGAGACCAATATTTTCGGGACCACCGTTTCCATTAATATGCTTTGCTTTCATCGGTCCCTGAACATGAACATGGACGGGTTCACGGAGATCGAGGATTTTTCCGATCACCCCCTGAAAAACAGGTAGACCTTGATACCGCAGTAAATCTGTTCCAGAAAATCAGATATAGGAATTCTTCCATTGACGGAGGCAGGTTCTCAGGGAATCAAAAGCGATGTTTTTTTCAGCCGCCTCAGTGGGCAGGATTATCCTTTCCCGGGCGTCCCGCTCCGGCCAGTTCCGGTGGATTTTTTCCACGGCCATGGGGTAAAGGGTCAGCAACGCCTGCCCCCGTTTTGTTGTAATCATAACTTTGCAGCAGGGTGTTTTGATGACGGTGCCTGAAACCCCGGCTTCCTCAAAGGCTTCACGGGCGGCGGTTTCATATTTGGACAACCCAGGCATCGGGTTGCCCTTGGGAAATATCCAGAAGCCGTTGGTACGGCTCCGGATCATTACCACCTGAAGGCAGTCATCCGCTTCGAGAAATGGAATGACCCCGTATTGTTTAGACAGGTTTGCCCCTTTAACAGCATCTTTTGCCATGATTTTTGGCCTCCTTCAGGCAAATATCCGGTTAAAATCCGACCGGGTCTCCGGACTGTAGAACTGCGTCAGGTTGTCAATGATGAACTGACGTTCCTCGATCTGCTTCCGGTGGAGCATGGCGGTTAATGCCCCGATGCTTTCGGCCAGCAGGGTACCTTTTTTGTCCCTGGCACCATATTTCTCAAGGCACTGCGCCAACGCCTCCTGCTGAACGGACTGATCGTTGAACTTGCCAAGATGGTCCTGCATCCGTTTCAGTTTTTTGAGCAGTTTCCTGGCCTCCTTTGCATGGAAAAGGGGGGCAGACGCCTCAATGAGGTACCGCAGTTTTTTGCACTGGATTCTCAGGTCGTGGATGGTTTC
>JAKSBB010000895.1 GCA_022361315.1 Desulfobacterales bacterium | reverse complement strand
GATGTACTCCACGCCTTTGCTGGAATATCCGCAGAAGAACACGGGTTTCGAGGTATGCCGGACAACGGTGTCAAACTCGTAAAGATCACCGGAGGTGGCCGGTACATCCTGGGCACTGCCGAAGGGCATGACGAAGTCCAGATTTTCCAGAGCGTCTGCCACTTGTGCCCCCCAGCGAATGTCTTCCAGCCGGGTGGGTTTTCTCTGCTGGTCCAGGGCATGCCGCTGGTTGGGGCTGGCCGTTGAAGAGCCGAAATAACTCTTGCCAGAGGTGAGATCCATGGCCGGCTCACCGTCCCGGTTGAACATCATAAATCCCTTGGGAACGGTGGCCAGGGCCTTCTGAACGACATGGCGGGGCACCGTCACCCGGTTGCCCTCCGTCACGGCACCGACAGCAACCAGACGGTCCCGCGCCCCGGTGTGTTCTATGGTGCACCCGGTGGTTTCAAGGATGAGAAAGGCAGCCCCGATGATTTCACGAATCTGAGCAGGACTGACAGTGGTCAGGTAGGGGGTGATATGACGGATGTTTCCCGAATGGTGCATGGCAGCCTCCTTTTAACCTAACACGGAAAAAGTTGAGTTCTCGATGATATCCCTGTTCCGCGAGAAAATCTTCGTGTCCAGGGTGTAATCAATATGCCGCAGTTTGAGTTTAACCGGGTCCGTATCCTGGTTCCGGCCGTTCTCACAGGCATGGATGATTTCCGCCATCATGTACCCCACCACGGGTCCGTTCTTATACTGGTTTCCGCTGGTTCCCACCGCCAGGTAGAAACCGTCCAGGTCACTTTTATCGTAAATGGGAATCCAGTCGTCACTCACATCGTACAGGTCCACAATCCCCTGCCGGCGGCCCGGGATGGGCAGGGATGGAATGCGTCTTGCCAGGCGGTATACCTGGGCCTTGAACTGGCTTTCGGTCACCTCTCTGTAGAACTCATCCGGATCATCCACCCATTCCTTGGGATCGCATTCCGGATCTTCGCTTCCCACCAGGATGAGGTTGCCGGTTTCAGGACGATGGTAGCCGGCCAGGTCGCCGTCCGAGACAAACAGTCCGTCTTTTTCATAGCTGAAGTCTTCCGGTGACGGCACGAAATGTACCTCATGGCGCAGGGCACGGGTTTTGATCTTCATTTTATCTTCAATCCCGGCCATCCGGTTGATGACAAAGGAATGGGGACCGGCGGCGTTGACCACCACCGGGGCCTCCAGCCGCGTGCCGTCCGCCAGGGTAACCCCCGTCACCCGGTTCCCGGATGTTGATATCCCCGCAACCGCCTTGTTGAACCGGAACTCAGCCCCCTTGTTTTCCGCAGCCCGTTGAACATTGTGAACGGAGAGCACGGCATCGTTTATGTATCCGGCGGCCGGAAAAAAGACCACGGTATCGCAGATCTTCCCATTGGGTTCGTCGGTGAAGGCCGGATCGTCGTAGCGTTTGGGCGGGTAAAATGAATCATCAATGAAATGGGGCATCCGCGCCAGCAGTTTTTCCCGGTCCCAGATTTCATAGGGGATATTCAACCGGTCGTGGAGATCCAGGTAACGGCTGAAGTCAAATCCGCCGGGTTTCATGATCAGAGCCCCACTGTCATTAAACCGGGCCAATCCCCTTTCATCAGTGGTTTCCAGGTAGTCTTCCCACCCTTTCCAGGAGAAATAACTGTCGTAGGCAATGGCCGTTCCTTCCAGGGTTGAATATGTGGTCCGGATCAATGCACAGGTGTTGCTGGTGGACCCCAACCCTGCTTCCTGCAGTTTATCCAGATTCAGGGTTTTGTACCCCTTTTTGCTCAGTTCAAATGCTATGGAGGCCCCCATGATACCGGCCCCGATGATGATCGCATCATACGTGTTGCGCATGCCTACTCCTTTACCTATGTGTAAATATGTTCACGGCACCGCAGATGGATTACCCCCATCAGGCGGCAGCCATTGTCGTTCTCAGTTCTTTTGCCCCATCTTCTTTCTCAACTCTTTTTCAAGGGCCGGCCCGAATGCCGGCCGTTGGTAGGCGTCCAGCCGTTCCCGGACGATATCCTTTGCCTCTTGTTCAATGGATGTGGCCCCCCGGGTCGTCCAGGCTTCCCGGGGCGGGGTTGTTTTCCAGGGGGACCGGTACACGGACCGGCACCGGGCAAAGGTTTCGGGATGGGTGAGGTATTCACCCCGGCTGCCCATGACGATGATATCCTCAACATTCAGGGTATCGAAATCCATTGGGGCTGCAGCCCGTTTTAATATCCGGCAGTTCTCTTCATCCAGGATCCACTTTTCAAAACCGACCCCCAGATACGAAGACATCATGCCGCAGGCATGCATGATAAAATGCGCCCCGTGGGCAATGGCGTTTTCCAGGGTCAGGCAGCTTTCCCCCATGGCCCGGCCGTCCGGCCGGTGGGCATCGGTCAGGGAACCGCCTGCCCGGCAGACCAGATTGTAATACCGGGCCAGATCAATCATGCACCTTTGAATCCGAAGGGTTTCCGGGGCGCCCAGGGTGGCGATCATGGTATTCATATCCATGGCCGCGGATGTGGACCCGTAGATCACCGGGAGACCGGGCCGGATGGCCTGGGCCAATACGATGCCCCCCAGAATTTCGGCATTGCCCAGAACAACGGCATCCTCAACGCGGATGGGGGCGGTGGCCCCGCACATGGCCATATTGGTGATGGTGGTGGGCTGGTTTGCCCGGGCGATGGCCTTGAGACATTCCACTTCATCCGGGGCAAAGCTTAAAGGGGACAACACATTAACGTTAAATACCGAATGGTAATCCGAAGCCAGGGCCCCTTCAGAACCGCAGCAATGGGCCAGAAGCGAAAGCGTTTGCCGCGCGCCCCCGGGATTCATGGCCAGGGCCATACAGGGCTTGTCCGTCATGGTCAGCGTCATCACCATCAGTTCCAGGTGGAGCACATCTTCCGGAACCTCGGGCGGGTGAACAACCAAAGGAGAGAGAAGATCAATTACATCCGAGGTGTGCCCCAGTTTGATTAAGTCGGTGTAATCGGTCAGTGTGGCGTCACGGCTGCGGCCTTCGGCATCCGATATGACAGAGGCACCGGAGGTGGACGTCAGTATATAATCATCACCGCCGATATGGACCTTCGATCCTGTCACCGGGGACTTCACTGTGAAATGGGACGGGGTCGAATCAATGGCTGCCATGAGTTGGGATTCCGTGATGTACAGCCGGGTGCCGTCCACACGGAACCCCTTTTTTTTCATCAACCCGGCGGCCTCGGTGTGCCGCAGGTCGATCCCCGTGGTTTTTAGAATCCTCACGGTATTGTTGTGGAT
>JAKSBB010000836.1 GCA_022361315.1 Desulfobacterales bacterium | reverse complement strand
TCGTCCAGAAGTTTTCTGAACATCTCAACGCCGGTACATACGGTTTTCTGGGTTTCACGAATACCAACGATTTCGATCTCTTCACCGGTTTTGATGATACCACGTTCGATACGACCGGTAACAACGGTACCACGACCGGAGATAGAGAAAACGTCTTCGATGGGCATCAGGAAGGGTTTCGCAGTATCTCTTTCGGGCTCGGGTACGTAGTCATCGAGGGTGTCCAGCAGCTCGAAAATGGGCTTGGCTTCGTCAGCGTCCAGGTCGTCGCACTCAAGGGCCTTGAGGGCAGAACCGCGGATGATGGGAGTTTCGTCGCCGGGGAACTCGTAAGTATCCAGCAGTTCCTGCAGCTCCATTTCAACCAGCTCGATGAGTTCTTCGTCATCCACCATGTCGCATTTGTTCAGGAAAACAACGATCTTGGGCACACCAACCTGACGGGCGAGCAGGATGTGCTCACGGGTCTGGGGCATGGGGCCGTCATCAGCGGAAACAACGAGAATTGCGCCGTCCATCTGAGCAGCACCGGTGATCATGTTCTTGATATAGTCGGCATGGCCCGGGCAGTCAACGTGGGCATAGTGACGGTTATCAGTCTCATACTCAACATGGGCGGTAGCAATAGTAATACCACGTTCTCTTTCTTCCGGCGCCTTATCAATCTCGTCGAAAGGTACGAACTCACCGTCGCCTTTAAGTCCGGCGAGCTTGGTGATTGCAGCAGTCAGAGTGGTCTTGCCATGGTCGATATGACCGATAGTACCGATGTTCACATGCGGCTTAGTCCGCTCAAATTTCTCCTTAGCCATCTTCTGTATTCCTCCTGTGGAATGTTATCAAAGATATTGTAAAACTATTACCACCTAAAATGGGCAAATGCCTTGTTGGCCTCTGCCATCTTGTGTGTATCTTCTTTCTTTTTAATCGCGCCGCCTCTCTGGTTGAAGGCGTCGAGCACCTCACCTGCCAGCTTATTGGCAAATCCTTTTTCAGACCGGCTGCGGCTGTAGGAAATCAACCAACGGAAGGCCAAGGCAGTCTGCCGGCTGGGTCTGATATCCGTGGGCACCTGATAGGTGGAGCCACCGATTCTTCTGGATTTTACCTCTACGGAAGGCCGGATATTGTCTACGGCTTTCTTAAACACGTCCAAAGCAGGCTCGCCGGCCCGGTCTGAGGCGATCATCAATGCGTTGGTCACCACCTTGCGGGCAGCATTCTTCTTACCGTCTTTCATCACGCAATTGATGAACTTCTGGGCAAGCTTTTCTTCCGCTGTGGCGTCCTGCATAAAACTTTCTTTAATTGTCAACTTATCTGCCATTTGTCATGTCCACCAAGTTCTTTTTTGTTTTCCTTAATATAAAGGATGTTATTTGGGACGCTTGGCACCGTATTTTGAACGGCCCTGACGTCTGTCGTCTACACCCAATGTATCAAGCGCACCCCTGACGATATGATAGCGTACACCCGGAAGGTCTTTTACTCTGCCGCCCCTTACCAGAACAACAGAATGCTCCTGAAGATTGTGACCCATACCCGGAATGTAAGCAGCCACTTCCATCCCCGTTGTCAAACGCACCCTGGCCACTTTTCTCAAGGCCGAGTTCGGTTTTTTCGGGGTAGAAGTATATACCCTGGTACAAACGCCGCGCTTCTGGGGCCCACCCTTCAAAGCAGGTGTATTCACCTTCTTTTCTGCTTTCTTTCTACCTTTTCTTACCAATTGATTAATGGTCGGCATAACTTTCCCAACGCTCCTTATCAAAATAATACGTCGCCATACACGACAAAATATTTAATTCTATCTCTCTTTTTTCAAACTGTCAAGAAATATTTAATTTATATTATACTTCTGCGACTTCACCATATCCCACTTCAATGTCGCTGTACCCCCGGAACCCGGTTCCGGCGGGGATCAAACGGCCCATGACCACATTTTCCTTCAACCCCTTCAGGCTGTCGTACTTGCCTTCAATGGCCGCCAGTGTAAGCACCTTGGTGGTTTCCTGGAAAGACGCCGCGGAAAGGAAACTGTCGGTTGACAAGGATGCTTTTGTAATACCCAGGATCAGAGGCTCGCCCTTTGCAGGCTCGCCGCCGTTCATGGCAACCTCACGGTTGGTCTCTTCAAAAAGGATGCGGTCCACCTGCTCATCCGGAATAAAGTTGGTGTCTCCGGTGGAGATCACTTTTACCCGGCGCATCATCTGGCGGATAACAACCTCGATGTGCTTGTCGTTGATTCGAACACCCTGGAGACGGTAAACTTCCTGCACCTCGTCCACCAGGTATTTGGCCAAAGCAACTTCACCTTTGATATTCATGATGTCCTGGGGATTTGCGGATCCTGCGATCAGGGGATCACCGGCCTTCACGTAGTCACCGTCATAAACAGAAACATGCTGCCCCTTTGGAATGGCATACTCTTTCTTTTCCCCGACATCGGAAGGTGTGATGGTCACCTTCTGGCGTCCCTTGGTTCCTTTGGACACCGCAACGTAACCGTCGATCTCCGTGAGCACGGAAGGATCCTTGGGTTTTCTGACTTCAAACAATTCGGCAACCCTGGGCAGACCACCGGTGATATCCTTGGTCTTGGTGGTGGCCCTTGGCAGCTTGGCGATAACATCGCCTGCCATGATCTGGTCGTCTTCATCCACAGTAAGAATGGCGTTCACAGGCAAGAAGTAGCGGGCCGGGGTTTTGGAACCCGGCAGCTTGACTGCTTTGCCATCCGCATCCTTCACAGTAATTCTGGGACGTACATCCACATCCTTACTTTCGGTGATGGTTCTGGACACCTTGCCGGTAACCGGGTCAATCTGCTCCTGAACGGTATTACCGACAACGATGTCGGCAAACCGGACACGACCGGAAACCTCGGTAATAATCGGCGTGGTGAACGGATCCCAGGAAGCGATGATATCACCCGGCTCCACCGTATCCCCGTCTTTGATTCTCAGGGTGGCACCGTAAATAACGGTTTCCTTGGAACGCTCACGCCCCTCTTCACCCACGATGGTCACACCGCCGCCCTTACGGTTCATGACGATGGTATCCCCTTCGGCGGAGACAACGGTCTGGATATCTTCGTTGTACTTGAGAATACCGCCGACGCGGGCCTTAATTTCAGCAACCTCAACCTTCCGGGAAGCCGTACCACCGATATGGAAGGTACGCATGGTCAGCTGGGTGCCGGGCTCGCCGATGGACTGTGCCGCAACGATACCGATGGCCTGTCCGATTTCAACGGTCTGACCATGGGCCAGATCACGACCGTAACACCTGGAACACACACCATGTCTGGAGTTACAGGTCAGTACGGAACGAATCTTAACCTTCTGCACACCGGCCGCTTCTATCTTGGTGACATGGGCCTCGTTCAGCTCCGTATCAACGGGCACCAGATGCTCATCGGAATACGGATCACGGATCTCTTCCTGGGTCACACGTCCCAGGATTCTCTCACCCAGCGTCTCGATGATTTCACCACCCTCGTAGAGGGCTTCAACCTCAATACCGTTGATGGTACCGCAATCGGTTTCAACAATGGTACAGTCCTGACCAACGTCAGCCAGACGACGGGTCAGATAACCGGAGTTGGCTGTTTTCAGGGCCGTATCGGCCAGACCCTTACGGGCACCAT
>JAKSBB010001062.1 GCA_022361315.1 Desulfobacterales bacterium | reverse complement strand
TTTTTTTTGATATCCCGAAAGATACGGAGGCACTTGACGGCTGGGCGTTAGAACTGCGGTTCCATACCCCGGCACATCCGGCCCCCCGGGTGCTGACCTATGCCCTGGCCGGTGATCTCAGCAGAAAATAATAGGCGAAGACCCACCGGCCGGTACGAAATAGTCAGGCAGATGGTGTAAATCATTCTTATTTCTTTTTCATGTCTTCACGTGCAATGGCCGCTTTCAATGTGTGAAAGTCTTCCCTTGAGATACCGCTGACTCCCGGCGGCCGTTCGGACACGTCATGACAGTCGGATCCGCCGGTAATAATAAGGTCCCGCTCCTTTGCCCATTGGATGAGCAATTCCCTGTGCACTTCCGAATGCCCGGGGTAATACACTTCCAGACCCTGCAGACCCGCTTCGAGAAACTCGGGGAGCAGACGTTCAACGATTTCCACCGGCGGTAATACCTCTTTATAATGACCTTCACCGGAAAAGGAACCCGCAGCCGGATGGGCCAGAACCGCCACCACCGGCTCATTCCGGACAAAATCCCCGACATCCGAAAGTTCAATGCCCGAAGGCAGGTAGGCCGGACTGTCGTTCCCGATAATCCGGGTGATGGTGTCCTTATCGGAGATCCCCAGCCGTTCGTTCAGGGCCAGGGCAAAATGCCGGCGGGACGCATTGTCGGAATAGGCTGAGATATCTTCAAACGCAAGATCACGTGCCAGTATGGGGGATTCCCCGCCGGGACCGAATATCTGGTTGATTTTCCGAATCCGCGCCTTCACCAGGCCCTCTCCCCGTCCGCCGGCCAGCAGGGTTTCAAACCTGTGGCAAAAGCCGTCATCAAGGATGCGTTCCCTTGAAAAATAGGTGAGGACATGGAGGGTGCCGGTGAAGAACGACCGTTTGAACCGGACAGATATCTCCACACCCGGAACGATCTCCACACCGGCGGCATCTCCGGCAGCCAAGGCCTTGCGGAGACCACCCAGGGTATCATGATCCGTGATTCCCAGGGCATGAATCCCCTTTTCCTTTGCTGCTGCCACCAGGGTTTCAGGTGCAAAATCCCCGTCAGATGCCGTGGTGTGATTGTGTAAATCCGCAAAAATTTCCCGATTCATTACCCGATTTCCTTTCTTAGCATGGATTCGCCTCCCATGGGCCTGATTTTATACACTTTCCCGATCGGCATTAAACCATAAATTTTTTTCTACCTTTATGTAAGAATCCATTTGATTTTTATTGATTAAATGTTAGAAGAAAACTTTATTATTAATCCATTTAAGGCTAACTTTCAAATATTTAAATCGCTTGGATAAACACATGGACGTATTGAATACCCTTGGAAAGATCGACACCGCCGACCAGGCCCTTGACATCTTTAAACAAAAGATGGATGACGAACACCTGGGGCGGATGGCCGGCATTAAACATCCGGATATTCTGATCCGGATCGCCAATTCAATTGTGCTCTGCAACCCGGACGCCGTCTATATCAACACCGGCTCTGCCGAAGATAAGGCGTTTATCAAAAATCTATGCCTGGAAAAGGGTGAAGAACGCCCGCTTGCCATGGAAAATCATACCATCCACTTTGACCTGGCGGATGAACAGGGCAGGATCGTTGACCGGACCTTCTATATTGCCAATCCCGAAGATCATATCTCTTCCCTGGCCAACCGGATGGACCGGAAAGATGCCCTGGAAGATGTCCGGTCCAGCCTGACGGACATTATGAAGGGCAAAACCATGATTGTGGGATTTTACATGAGAGGTCCGGTGGGTTCACCGGTATCAAATCCGGCTCTGGAGATCACCTCTTCCGCATACGTCTGCCACAGCGCAGAAATTCTTTACCGGAACGCTTACAAAGATTTTAACCAGGCCGTGGAAACCCAGGGATATTTTTTCACCAACCTTCATTCCGAAGGGCAGAACCGCACCGAAGACCTGCCCGATGCCAGGGTCTTCATGGACAGGGAATACCAAACCACTTACTCCTACAAGTGCACCTACGCCGGCAACACCCTGCTGCTGAAAAAAGGCAACCATCGCTTTGCCGTTGACAAGGCCGTATACAAAAACCGGGGACGGGAATTGTCCGAACATATGTTTATCACCGGTATCCAGGGGCCCGGCGGTCGTACCACCTGGTGTGCAGGCGCTGCCCCATCCGGATGCGGCAAGACCACCACAGCCATGGCCGGCAACGTTTTTGTGGGGGATGATCTGGCACAGATGTGGATCGCCGATGACGGCAGTATCCGCTCCGTCAACCCGGAAAACGGTATTTTCGGCATTGTGGAAGATGTGAACCAGGAGGGAGATCCCCTTTTGATGAAAGTCCTGCGCCAGCCCGGACACGAAGTCATCTGGTCCAACGTTCTGATTGATGAAAACGATGTCCCCCATTGGGTGGGCAGCCAGGAAACAACGCCGGAAAAAGGGGTCAACTTCCAGGGCGAATGGTTTGAAGGAAAAACCGACGACAAGGGTAAATCCATTCCCCTGTCCCACCCCAACTCCAGGTGCACCCTGGCTTCCGCCGCCCTGGACAATTATTCACCTGAAGCAGATAACCCGGCAGGTGTACTCACACGGGTTCTCACCTACAGCGGCAGGGATGCGGACACCATGCCCCCGGTGTGGGTGGCAAAAAGCTCTGATGCCGGTGTGGCCATAGGTGCCTGTATCGTTTCCGCAGCAACCGCCACGGAAGTGGGTGCCTCCGGTGTAAAACGCGCCCCCTGGGCCAACGCTCCCTTTATCCCCGGCGCATTGGGGGATTACATGGATGCCCAGTTTAAATTCTTTGGCTGCGAAGATATCAAAGAAGACCACAAACCGGTCATGGCCGGTTTGAACTATTTCCTCACCGATCGCTCCAGGGGAGGAGACTCCGACCGGCTTCTTGGGGAGAAGAAAGATGTAAAAGCCTGGCTGGCATGGCTGGAACGTTATGCCCACGGTGAAATGCCCTTCCTGTCCACCCCCATCGGCAACCTGCCCCGGTACGAAGATCTTAAGGCCCTGTTCAAGGAAATCATAGACAAGAAATACCCCAAAGCCCTGTACGATAAGCAGTTCAGCCTATACACGGATAAAATCATCCAGCGTATTGAGCTTCAGGAAACCGCCTATGCCAAGGAAGAGAATATTCCCCAGCAGCTGTTCGACATTCTGGCACAGCAGAAGGCGGAGTTGATCGAACTCAAGGCATCACAGGGAGATGTTGTGTTGCCGGATTACTTTCTGGAGAGATAAACGATAAGTAAATGCTGATCGGTAAATCCAGGCCAGCAAATCCCAACCAGATAAATTAGGAAGCGCCCGGCAAATTCCGCCGGGCGCTTTTTTTAATCCGCTGCGCCGTACTCAAGAATCCCCAGCAGCTCCACCACAAAGACCAGGGTCTGCCCGGGCTGGATTCGTTCCCCGGCCCCTTCATCTCCGTATGCCAGGTTGGAAGGCACATACAACTCCCACGTTGAGCCCACCGGCATCCGGGTCAGCGCCTCTGTCCACCCGGCAATTACCCGGGAAACCTGGAAGACTGCGGGCCGGTTCCGTTTGAATGAAGAGTCGAATTCCGTTCCGTCAATAAAGGTACCCCGGTAGTGGCATTCCACCGTGTCTTCGGGTTTGGGCACAGGGCCGTCCCCTTTTTCCAACACTTTGTACTGGAGGCCGGAGGAAAGAGAGACCACCCCTTCCCGGAGCTTGTTGCCCTCCAGAAACACAGCGCCCCGGGCCAGATTTTTGTCCCGGACATTGCGGATCTTATCGGTTTCAGCCTTACGGGCCAGCCGCTGATAGGCCGCCAGCAGCTGGCGCATCTCTTCCGGTGCCAGCTTCGGATCGTCTTTCACGGCATCCCGGATCCCATCCAGAAAGGAAGACAGATCCAGATCCACCTGGCCGCTGATATGCCTGAAGATGTCATATCCCAGGGCGTAGGACATCCGGGGTAAAAACTTGTCCCCCGCAACAACCTCGATATCTCTTTGCCGGTCTGCCGCATCTGATGCACCGGCTGATGCCACATCTTTCTGTTCTGCCGGGACCTGGACACCCGAGAGCAGACATACTGCCAGCACAGCGATAATGATCAAACCTATTTTTTTCATAGTGCCTCCGGAAAGAATAATTGAAAGAAAACCTATCAAAAACCGAGGGTGATCGCAATGAACTTTGGTGTCCAGGACCGCCAAGCCCTCACCCACCTTCAGGATATCTTTGTTTTTATTGATTATTTCTTAATATCCGGGCTGCGTTTTGTTTTAACCATGCCCCTGCATGGCATCTGTTTTGTTTCTTTCAGATTTCCCCCTGATTTTACTTGATTTTATATGCGGTTCTGAATATTATTGGTGCTTTCGAAATAAAACCCAAAAGGACGGCTATCCTAAAAGTATAGAGAACAGGAGGTAGGAATGGCAAAACTTGTACATCGTGAGGAAATGGCCCAAGGGACCATCATTCTAAACGAAATAGAAGCACCCCGTATCGCGAAGAAAGCCAAGCCCGGCCAGTTTGTGATTCTCCAGGCAGATGAGAACGGAGAACGGATTCCGCTGACCATGGCAGACACCAACCCGGAAAAGGGTACCATTACCATTATATATATGGTTATCGGTAAATCCACGGCACGGTTCAAAGATCTTAAAGTAGGCGACGACTATTACGCCCTTATCGGCCCTCTGGGCGCCCCCACCCACATTGAAAAAGTGGGTAAGGTGGTTTGCGTGGGCGGCGGCACCGGTATTGCCGTACTCCATCCCATTACCCGCGCCCTCAAAGCAGCCGGCAACGAAGTCACTACCATCCTGGGCTCCAGAAGCTATGATCTGCTGATCATGGAAGAAAAGATGCGCGCCGCATCCAACAACTTCCACATCTGTACCGATGACGGCTCCGAAGGCCACCACGGTTTTGTCACCGATGTGCTCAAGGACGTTCTGGAAAAAGACGACATTGACATGGTTGTGGCCATCGGTCCCATCCCCATGATGAAGTTCTGCAGCCTCATCACCAAGGAAAAAGAGGTTAAAACCCTGGTCAGCCTCAACCCCATCATGGTGGACGGTACGGGCATGTGCGGCTGCTGCCGCGTTTCCGTAGGCGGAGACACCAAGTTCGCCTGTGTGGACGGCCCTGAATTCGACGGCCATAAGGTGGATTTCGACGAGCTGGCAAAACGTCTGGCATCTTATCTTGACGATGAAAAAGCTTCCATGGAAGCCTACGAGAACTGTAAAGCACAATAAGCTTAGAAACGCGTCCTTCGCGTTTGCATATATGGAGGATTAAATGGCAAAAAAAGCAAAAATTGAACGGGCCATCATGCCGGAGCAGGATCCGGATGTCAGACGGAGAAACTTTGAGGAAGTTCCCCATGGGCTGACCGATGAAATGGCCATGACCGAGGCCAGCAGATGCCTGCAGTGTAAAAAACCCCTCTGCGTACAAGGCTGCCCGGTATCTGTTGATATCCCCGGCTTCATCCAGCTCATTGCGGACAATAACTTTGCCGGCGCCGCTGAAAAGCTCTGGGAAAAGAATGCACTGCCCGCCGTCTGCGGCAGGGTGTGTCCCCAGGAAGAGCAGTGCGAGGGCAAATGTATTGTGGGTAAAAAAGGCAAACCCGTTGCCATCGGTTACCTGGAAAGATTTGCTGCGGATTATGCCCGGAACAACAAAGTGGGCGGGGTTCCCGAAATCGGTGAAAAAACCGGTAAAAAAGTGGCGGTTATCGGTTCCGGTCCCTCCGGTCTTACCGTTGCCGGCGACCTGCTGCTCAAGGGTCATGACGTGACCATCTTTGAAGCCTTCCACAAACCCGGCGGCGTATTGATCTACGGCATCCCCGAATTCCGTCTGCCCAAAGAAATCGTTGCAGCCGAAGTGGCCACCCTGGAAAAAATGGGTGCCGAAATCGAATGTAACACCGTTGTGGGTGCTTCCGTCACCATCGACGAACTCTTCGAAGAAGGTTACGACGCCGCCTATATCGGTGTTGGCGCCGGCCTGCCCCGCTTCATGAACCTGCCCGGAGAAAACCTCATCGGCATCTACTCCGCCAATGAGTACCTCACCCGGACCAACCTCATGAAGGGGTACCTCTTCCCCGAATACGACACCCCCATCGCCCGCGGTAAAAACGTGGTTGTTCTCGGCGCCGGCAACGTTGCCATGGACGCCGCCAGAACCGCCA
>JAKSBB010000591.1 GCA_022361315.1 Desulfobacterales bacterium | reverse complement strand
ATTTTATCCGCCCAACTATGTACTGAAAAAAAATCTATGAATTAAGAGGAATTTCAAAATTTTATTTACAGCCTCTCCTACAGAAGCCAGATTCTCCAATGATGTAAATTGAAGGGGCATTTTCAGATTTAACTTCTATTTCCGCTGGCACCGAGGCCTATCCTGGAACCCGACCCATGACACAGAGTTTTGAAAACTCCCAGATCCTGTGGACTATCCCTGTCAATCTCTCTTACTTAGCCAATACAAAGATTGACAATGATTGTATTTTAGCTGCTATGATATGTAGTCGTTTTTTCAGATAAGGAGGACAGCATGCATATATCATTGACACCTGAGCTTGAAAATAAAGTTAAGCAAAAAGTAGCATCAGGTTATTACAACAATGCCAGTGAAGTGATTCGGGATGCGTTGCGATTCTGGGAAAAAAATGAAGAATTGGTACAGCATATGAAACTGCAATTTTTGAAAGAACGCCTGGCGATTGGTGAGGACCAAGCGAAACAGGGGGAATTTGTGGCGCAATCCGTAAGTGACGTTATTGCTGAGGCCAGGAATGCCTGATTATCGCCTCACACCTTCAGCAAAATCAGATTTAATTGAAATCTGGAATTATACTGCTGAGATATGGGGTGAGAAACAAGCTGAAAAATATCTTAAAGATATCGAGGACACGCTTAATCAACTTGCGGCGAATCCGGAACTTGGGGTTCGCCTGATCGCTCAGCCTGCCAACCCCCATTGAGCTGGGGATTATCTGCAAATTATCCCCATGCAATACGTCCCTATAGGGAAATTGATCGTAAGTTACGATTGACATGCCTTGTTCCCATTTCAAATACCAATAATACATGTTATCAAGCTCATATTCGGGCAATAGTCATTCTGAAAAAAGGAAGTCGATATCATGGGAAACAGAACCCTATTCTTAATCATCAACATCTTCCTCATCTTAATACCCCAGACCGGTCAAACATGCACCACCTTCGCTCTGGAACACAATGCGCAACACGTCGTTGGAAAAAATTTTGACTGGATGGTGGATGACGGACTCAT
>JAKSBB010000737.1 GCA_022361315.1 Desulfobacterales bacterium | reverse complement strand
GCGAACGTGGTGTACAGGCCGGCCATGACGGCCCGGAATTTGGACGGCACATCCCCGCCCTCTTCCCGTATCTTTTCACGGATTTTTCCCGATATTTTCTGGTTCATGGCCGCCACCTTGAGACGGGATTCATACACCAGGCGGCGCTGCCGGATCTGGTTCAGCCGCATCTTCAGCCGCTTGAACTTGCCCATAATGCGTTTTTTTTCAACCGGATCTGTGGTTGCCCTCAGTTTTTCAAGAAGGGCCTCAGCAGTTTCTGCCGCCTCCATGAAACGCTCCTGCTCCCGTTTTTTATAATTTTCCAGGATCAGTTCATAATTGGAGTTGATGGACCGGGTGGACTGGGTATCCACGATGGAATCTGCTATGGCCCGGTCAAACAATTCCAGGGAGGCCAGCAATGTATCCAGATTATCATCGCAAACTTCTTTCAACTTGCCCACTTCGGCAATAATCCTGGCATTGATATTGGCCCGCCTGGCCCTTCCCACAGGCTCTGTCTTGGAAAGCATACCCGCACCATCCAGTTGCTGGTGGGTATCCAGAAGTGTCTGGAGTTCGGCGGTGCGCTGGGCGAATTCGGTGAACATCTGGGCAGAGGTTTCCTTGAGCACCTTGCCGGAATTTTCAATGCGGTCCCGGGACCGTTTGGCGATTTCCACGGCACGGTCCGCATTGTATCCGTCCGTGACTGCGGCGGCGGGCAGGGCCGTGAAGATAAAGATTGCGGCCAGCATCCCGATCAGTATTTGTTTTCCCATGACAGCCTCTCTCCTTTAATTAAAAAAACGGTCGTACACGTCAGGATCCAACCGGGCAGAAACCAGCATGGCCTTCTTCAGGTTGATATCGTTTTTATGGCGGGCATCCCGGATGGCCAGATGAAGATACTGGGTCAGCAACTGCTTCTGGGGTGAGCCGTATTCCCCCTCTCCTTTGACGATTTTAGAGAAGTACTGAAAGGATGCCATATAAAACGCCTCCTTTGTCTCCTGAGTGTTAAACCTATGGACGGCGCGTCCCAGGTGCTTCATGGGGATGTCCCTGTCTTCGGACAGCGCCTTGACCATCAGGGGTTTCCAGCAGGTATCCAGCCAGTCGCCTGTCTGGGAATTGTTTAGAATCCTGAAAAACTCGTCATCCGGAATCTGCCGGGTATCCATGTTCAGGGCATCGGCGCAGGATAGCGCCTCCACAGTGTTTTCCT
>JAKSBB010000644.1 GCA_022361315.1 Desulfobacterales bacterium | reverse complement strand
TGCATTTTGGTGCTTCGGGCCCCCTTTTGGGATGCCCCCATGGCCCTGGCCAGCCGGCGGGTGCTGGGGCAGCCCTACGACAGCCCGAACTTCCAGGTGGCCTATAATGCCCTGCTGGCCATGGATATTTACCCCGATGTCATCATGGAATCTGAAGCCTCCTGGAAGGTATGGACCCATGACAGCCTGGACGAGGCCCTCAACGAGGTGAAAGACCGCCTGGACATCGTGGATGACACCAGCCACGATATTTACCTCAAAGAGATGCTTTCTTCCCGGCTGACACCAAAGGACGGCAAATGGGTATGGCCCCGGGGAAACCGTTCTGCATTGATTCACTGGGAGGTGTGATGGTACCGCGCCCAATTCACTGCTTTGTTTTCGGCCTCCTTCTGGGTAGCGCATTTTTGGTGGCGGCATGGGCAGGGCCGGAAACGCTGACCCGGGACAAACTGAACCGAGGCAAACTGGACCGAGGCAAACTGGACCGGATTGAAGGGCAGATCAACGCCTACCGGCCGGATCCGGCATTCAAAGACGATATGTACGGCCTTCATGTGCTGCGGGCCGCACTGACTGCCGCACGAAAAGGTTCCGGGGGTATCGGTGCCTGTCTCGTGGACACCGCCTCCGGACAGGTGGTTGAAACCGGGCGGAACCGCCAGTACGACGGTTACTTCAGAAGTGACCGCCACGCTGAAATGGACCTGCTCAACCGCTACGAAGACCGGATGAAAAAGAAGAAAACCTCTGAGAAAGATCCGCGGGACTGCCCGGGACTGGTGCTTGTGACCTCCATTGAGCCATGCCCCATGTGCATGACCCGGATCATCAATGCCGGGATAAAAACCACCCTATACCTGGAAGCGGATGCGGACGGCGGGATGGTGTCCCGCCGCAGTTCACTGCCGCCCTTCTGGCAGGACTTCGCCGCAGACCGGGAATTCCGGCAGGCAGATTGTTCCCCTGAACTGAGGCAGATTGCAGCCGACCTGTTTCACCTGTCCAGCCGGTCTTTTGCCAGGAACCGGAAATAGGACCGCTGCGGATGACATCTTCAGCCCTGCCGGTATACACCAGGTCCCTGATTTTGAATTGCCTGTGCTGGACCATGGCCCTGTTCTTTCTATGGGCCGGCCCGGCCCTGGCAGACCGGCGGATCAAAAAGGACCTGGACGGAGACGGCAGGTCCGATCAGGTACAGATTTACGATGACCGCGGCATGATTGTCCGGGTGGAGACGGATCTTGACCACGACGGATTTGCCGAACGTTGCCAGGAATATCATAAGGGTTCGCTGGTTAAAATCCTTAGAGATACGGACAATGACCGGGTGTTGGACTGCACCGATTTTTTCACCGGCGAAAAAGTGGTCCGGCAGGAACGGCGGACCCCGGAAGGCAACCTCTCCCAAATCGCCGGGTTTGACCCGGAAGGCCTGCCGGAAAAGATATCCAGAGACACCACCGGCGACGGCCGGTTTGATACGGTATACATCTATATCAAAGGGGAACTAATAAGGGCTGAGCGGGATACGGATGCCAGCGGCCGGGCTGACATCAGGACCTTTTTTACCGATAACCGTCCAGAAAGACGGGAGATAGACCGGGACGAAGACGGACGGCCGGAAACCTTACAATTTTTCGCCCCGGAAGGGCACCTGGAAAAACAACTCAGCCACCCCGCCCCCAACGGTAAGTTCACCCGCATAGGCTGCTACGACAAAGCGGGCATCATTACCCTGTACCAGGATGAAAACACAGACGGCACCCCCGAAATCATCACCCGTTTCACCGAGGATCTCCCGGTTTCCCGGGAGCGGGACAGCAACGGTGACGGCCGGTTTGACATCCTGACCCGGTTTTCCGGCGGAAAGCCTGCGTATCGGGAGAAAGACACCGATTTTGACGGTTCCCCTGATTTTTTTGCCCGGTTCGACACCCGGGGCCGGTTCAGCCGTATCCGTGAAGATGTTAAAAAAACAGGGCAAATTGACAGAATCCGCTGGTTTGAATCCGGACGGCCCGTACGGATGGAGACCGACGATGACCTCAACGGGTTTTTTGAACATCGCACCCATTTTGAGGACGGGAAAGCCATCAAATCCCTGAGGGATAAAAACCAGGACGGCAGGATGGACGTCACCGTGTATTTCAACGAATCCGGAGAAAAAGAACGGATGGAAAGCGATACGGATTTCGACGGCCACCCGGACCTCTGGCAGCGGTATGCCGGCAACACCATTGCTGAACTCACACGGGACAGGAACGCCGACCAGACACCTGATCTGAAAGTGTTCTTTAAAAACGGGACACGGGTACGCCTGCTGCGCGATGAGGATTTCGACGGCAGGTTTGAACTGACCCAGCGCTACGACCATCCGGAATGGACCCTTGTGACCACCCGGGACGCCAACGGGGACAGCCACCCGGAGCGCCGGACTTGCTACAAGGGCAAGACCCTCAGGCAGGTCTTCCTGGACACGGATACCGACGGGCGATGGGACAGGATCGAAACCTATTCTGAGGCCGGCATCCTGACCCGGTTGCAGGAACACCCGGGACAGGCCAACGGCCTGACCTGGTTTTACGGTGAAGGCAGGATGCCCGAACGGGGAGAGGAAGACAGGGACGGGAACGGCACCCCGGAAATCTGGTACGAGTACGATGACGGCAGGCTGGCGGGTGTGGCCGAAGACACCAACCGGGACGGCAAACCCGACCTGTGGGAGACCTATGACACCGCCGGTGCCATGGTGGAATCCCGCAGGGATCTCGACTTTGACGGCCGCCCGGACTTTACCGATATGAATTAAAACGCAGACGCATAAACTGGAGACACTATGGAATTGATAGCCAAAGGCGGGATCCTGGTGATCCCGATTCTGATCTGCTCGGTGATGGTGCTGGCCATCTTCGTGGAGCGCATGATCCGGTTCACGGTCAACCGGAACCGGGGAAAAGAAATTGAAAACCGGGTGGCGGACCTGATCATTTCAGGAGACAAAGTCCGGGCCCGGGAACTCTCCCGGCAGAGCAACTCCCCCATGGGCAGGGTCCTTGACAGGGCCATGGGGGCCGAAGACCTGGACAGGGAAACCCTTGAAACCGTCATAATCAACGCCACTGACCAGGAGGTCCGGCACCTTTCAGCCTACCTTCAGACCCTTGCCACCATCGGCAATATTGCACCGCTTCTGGGACTTTTAGGCACCATCATCGGTATGATCAAGGCATTTATGGTCATCCAGGAGATGGGGGGCAAAGTCAATGCGGCGGTTCTGGCCGGCGGTATCTGGGAGGCGATGCTCACCACCGCACTGGGGCTGGCCGTGGCCCTTCCCACCATGCTCGCCCATTCTTACCTGGTGTCCCGGGTGGACCGGTACGAAGCCAGACTGCAAAACGGTGCCGTCCTCTTTCTCAAAGCCCTTGCCAAAAGGAGGGGATAATGAAATTTCCGGCCAGGACAGGGCGTTACCAGATGCAGGCCCCTATGACATCCCTCATCGACATTGTGTTTCTGCTGCTGATCTATTTTATGCTCACCACCAATTTTATTGTTGAAGAGGGGATTAAGATCAAACTCCCGGATGCCGCCGCATCCGCGCCCCAGGTCAGCCGGGAGATCACCATCATGGTGGACCAGGAAGGCAGCGCCTTCATCGGCGCGCAAAAAATCCCACCGGATCAATTGTTCACCGTGATCAAAGGCATGATCGGAAAGGCCCGGGACCGGATGGTGATTATAAAGGCGGACAGGTCCGTCATGCTCAACAAGGCGGTGAAGGTGATGGATATTGCCAAAGCCGCCGGGGCATCCAAACTCCTTCTGGCAACGGAAAAGGGGATGTAACTCCCGTCATGGCCCTCCCTGCCCTGCATAACCGGATGCTCTGTGTGCTGATTCTGGTATCCGCCGCCATTCACCTTTTCGGGATACGCTATTTTGCCGACCTGTCCGGGCCGCCCCCCCCTTCGTATATTGAACTGGATCTCCATGAGACCCGTGCCCCTAAAGGCCGGCGTCTTCCCACGCCCCCACCGAGGCGGGCGATATCCCCGCCGGCCCAGGCCCCGTCCCCGGTGTCCGTCCAGGAGCCGCCGGCCCTGCCTGTACCCAAAATGGAAAACCCACCTGTGGATGTGCCGGAAATACCCCGGGTTTCCTTTCCGGAACTGCCTTCGGTGGCCGCCGTTGTCCCGGCGGCTGTACCGGTTTCTATACCGGTTTCTGCCCCGGCAGGCATACCGGCCGTGCCCACCGCCTTATCCTCATCCCCGGGTGGCCAGGCAGTGCAACCCGACGGTTCCGCCT
>JAKSBB010000378.1 GCA_022361315.1 Desulfobacterales bacterium | reverse complement strand
TATTTCATGGTCCCGGTTTAGATCCGCATCAATGAAGAGCCGGTTAATTTTCATGATTTCCCCCCGCCCTCACCTGTTCAACAGATGTTTCAGCCCGTCCTGCGCTGAAAGCTGTTGAAGTGTCTCCGTTTTTTCGGCAAATTCCCGGACCGATGAGAAGCTGAACGTGGCCGAGTAAACCGTACTCTCAAAATTTTCAGGCAGGGTCATCCGGATGCCTTTGGGCAGTTTCAGGGACCGCAGGCTGTCAGCCGCCGCTTTTCTGGCGGCGTCAAGATGTGGGTATCGTTTGTTGAAGAGCAACGCCCGGAGATTGTTTCCGGCGGCTGCCCTATCCTTCTGATTGTCCTCAGTCGGCAGTAACTCACGGATGTCTTCCGTCTGAAGCAGGTCTGACACTGTTGTTCCCTCTATAGCGGCGATTTCCCTGGTCCAGGTGATAATTTCCGTCTGTTTTGACGCAGAAAGATTCAGAACAGAGAATACATTTAAAAGTGCTCCGGCGGCTTCCCCATCAAATGATGTCATCAGTTTGGCAGCCTTGATGGAGAGTTGCCCGGAATCAAGCAGTTGAACCGCAGGTGTCGGCAGACCAAAAATCGAGAGCAGACTTTTAATGTACCGGCTGTTCAGGCCGGTATTGAAAACCGCCCGGGAGATGTCGGCAAGCTCGTTTGCGTCCATGAACTTTGACAGGAGCCCTGCCCCCCGTACCAGTTCTCCGGGGGTGAGCTGGCGCTGGAAAGCATTTTCAGCCACCGCCATTTTTGCCAGGTCGGATTCTGGACAGTTTTCATCGGCCACTCTGCAGGGAATTGTTTCCCACCCCAGGGTCCGGGCAACCTCCAGTCGTTTGAATCCGGATACAACAGTATAAGCCTCGGCCGAAACCTTACGAGTGACCAGAATCGGAATCAACAGCCCGGAAGCGGCCATAGAAGCGGCCAGGGCGGAAGAATCATCTCCCGCCCCGGTAATTCTGTACTCGTTGTCAGCCGCAGATACGGCCGACAACGGTATGTCTGAAATCTTATATGCCTGCATGCCTTAGATGGTTTCTCCGGTGAGGCGGTTGAAGATTTCCTTGTAGGTCTTGCTGGTGTTATCAATGATTTCCTGGGGAAGTTCGGGTCCCGGAGGGGTTTTGTCCCAGCCGGAGTTGCTCAGCCAGTCTCTGACGGCCTGTTTGTCAAAGCTGTTCTGTCCCCTGCCCGGTGCATAGTCATCCAGCGGCCAGAAACGGGAGGAATCCGGGGTGAGGATTTCATCGATCAGGATGATCTCGCCGTCCAGCATACCGAATTCAAATTTGGTATCGGCAATGATGATACCTTTTTCAAGGGCCAGCTTGGCACCGCGGTTGTATATTTCAAGGCTCAGGTCACGGAGTTTTTCAGCATTTTCCTGCCCGATGATGTTGATGGTTTCCTCAAAGCTGATGTTGATGTCGTGATCACCGATTTCAGCTTTGGTGGAAGGCGTATAAAGCGGTGTTTCCAGCTTGTCGGATTCCTTGAGACCTTCGGGAAGCCGGATGTTGCAGACGTGGCCTTCCTTCTGGTAGGATTTCCATCCGGAACCGGAGATGTAGC
>JAKSBB010000958.1 GCA_022361315.1 Desulfobacterales bacterium | reverse complement strand
GTTGTACGCCACTTTACCGGAACCCGGCCCAGGATGGAGGACAGGAGAAGCTTCAACTCCCACACGCTGAAAAAATGGGCCTGAGTATAAATACCGGGGAAGAAAAAGCTGTTGAAACGGCGGGCCATATTCAGGGGGGCATAACGGTTGAGCACCCCGATGACCACCTGATCCTTGGCCACCCGGCAGGCCTCTTCAATGGCCTTGGCCGGCCGGTCCGTAAATTCCAGGCTGGTAAACATCAGGGCGGTATCAAAAGCATTGTCGTCAAAGGGCAGATCTTCAGCCTGGCCCCGGTGGAGATCCACCTGGCTACCCAGGCGGGACGCCGCCATATCCAGCATATAGGGGGAAGGATCGATACCGGTAAGGTTCAGACCCTGGTCAAGATAAGGCACCAGGCTCAACCCCGTACCACAGCCGATATCCAGAATCCGCTGCCCTTTTTTGGGGGAGATGAGTTTCCGTATGAGTTCGGTTTCAAGGTCCACGCAGTGACGGTGCCACCGCTTTTCAAGCCGGGCATCGCATTTTCCCGCATCCCTGAAATCAAACACATATCCCATGGTTAGCCGATGGCCTCCAATACCTTGGTCATCATACCGTCCACCGCCTGAACCGCAGGCGAATCATCCGGCAGTTCCATCAGGGACCGTTGTTCCATATCAAAGTCAAGCAGGTTTCCGTCATCCGGGAGGGTGGCGATAATGGGCACCCCGATCCGCTCGACTTCATCCAGAAACGGCTGGCTGAGCTTCTCCGGTGCGCGGTTTACGATGAGACCCTTTTCTCTGACATCCAGTTTGAGATCCCCCAGCATTTCGTTAATCCGCCCCACGGCCCGAAGCCCCCTGAGGGCGTAATCCGTCACCATCAACAGCATATCCACTTTTCCGGATGTTCTCCGGCTCAGGTGCTCCATACCGGCCTCATTATCCACCAGCAGGTACTTGTAATTTTTTTCCAGCTCATCGGCGAACCGGTTTAAAATATTGTTGACCATGCAATAGCACCCCTGGCCTTCCTGACGGCCCATGACCATGAGATCGTAGGATTTATGCTCGATCAGCACCTGGTTCATCAGCATTTCAAGGTAAAGCACCTTGTCCATTCCCGACGGTACCCCCTGGGGATCTTTCATGAAATCTTCGCGGATATCCCCGACGGTTTTCTCAATGTTCAGCCCTAAGGTTTCCCCGAGGTTGGAATTGGGATCAGCATCAATGGCAAGGAGAGGATCGGTCTGTTTGGTCGCAAAATATCGGGTCACCAGCGCGGACACGGTGGTTTTACCCACACCGCCCTTGCCGGCCATGGCAATCACTTTACTCATAATCACTCCAGCGGTTACGGCTGCACCCTAAGTCTTGACGATGTACACCCGGCAGCGGTCAGCAAGCCCCTGCCATACCCAGTGCAACCTGGTTAATTTCACCCCATAAACATAAAGCAATCTATAAAAATTGCAATTGCCCGGGGGAGTTTAACCCGTAAATTATCAATGGTAAATTGTATTTTCAGGGGAAGAAAGGGATCAAAGGGATCAGAGGATCTTCCGTTCGGGCCAACCGGTGTCTCTAAATTCCCGGAGATGAATACCGTTACCCGCAGCGGGAGATGGGACTGGGGCAGGTGTAGTAACGGAAGCCGATGCAGGCGCTTCCTCTTTCTGAAACCAGTCACAATCACTGTAAAGGTCTTCCATGCAGTCATCGCATATACTGTGGGTGAAGGTCATTTCGGTATAGGCTTCAAGATAGGTGTCCACCTGGTTCCAATACCCTTCGTCGTCACGGATCCGCTTGCAGGTGGCACACATGGGAAACAGAGAACGAAGCAGCTTTAATTCCAGGTGGGTTCTAATTCTGGCAAGAAGTTCCGGTGGCTGGAAGGGTTTGGGCACATAGTCTACGCCCCCGGCGTCAAATCCCCGTACCACATCGGCGGTGGCATTTTTGGCTGTCAAAAAGATGACCGGAATGTGACGGTACTGGGGGTTTTTCTTCAAACGCCGGCAGACCTCGTACCCGTCCATATCCGGCATCATGATATCCAGAAGGATGAGATCCGGCTGATTTTTTTTAACAAAGTTCATTGCCTGGCGGCCGTTCTGGGCCATGGCAACATCGAATCCGTTATCCGATACTACTTTTCCCGCCAGTTGAAGGTTTCTCGGTTCATCATCGACTACCAGGATAAGATTTTTTTTATTTCCCATGGGTGTACTCCGGAATGATGGAAACGCAAGATATTAGAATTGCGTGAATTTATGATAGTCAGCATAGGCGGATTTTGCCCGTCTGGCAAGTCTTTTCTGCTCATCCGCCATTTTTGAGGAGATCAGGTGGCCTTCCGGGGGTGAGAATTCTGGTCAAAATGAGAACTCCCCGTCGGCATGTACGGATGGCGAAGTGCCTTTGCCGCTGATTTTAAAATGATAACGCCCATCATGTTCCCGAAATCCTGCACTCACCGCCTGGGTTCCCAATGGAATTTCTTTGCCCAGCCGAAGTTTAAGATGGCGGATCTTGGCCATTTCTCCACCATGGTTCTGTGCGGCACCATACCCCAGAGTTTCAACGATACCGGGGTATACCGTGTTGTTTACATGGCCGTTCAGGTCAAAGTCTCCGTACCTCAGGCCCATATCGATCTCATGGTCTTGGGGGGCAGTTTGCTCTGATTTTTCCGGCTGCCACTGGTATAGCTCATCTTCAAACTGACTTTTGGAATCGGAGGCATATGCCCGTGCCATATCCTCCGGCACCCGGAGGATCCGGTTTTTGTGGAAATTGAAAAATACCCAGACAGAAGACGCTGTGACAGCCGTCCCGCGGTCTGATGTAATGGTGTATTCCCGAAGCCCCATATATTGGCGGAAACCCCTGGACCAGGTGGCAAGACGGACCTGCTCTCCCAGCAGCGGGTAATGGTGAACACGGATTTCAAGACGGTGAAGATACCAGACCAGGCCTTTGGGCAAAAGCATCTCCGGACCAGCACCGGCCCGGGTTGAATGGGCCACGGCCAGATTTTGGAAGAACCTGGCCATGGACTCCAGCCTCAGGGTATTGTCATGGGCCGTGTCAAACATATCAATGGTATGGGGTGTAGTGAGGATCATGAATATTCTCTTCGGTAAACGATTGTGAACAAAGTTCAGGTCTTGTCTTTTCACAGATTTTCTATTATATTCCAGCCTTCGATAAACAGCCGGCCCGTGCTCATATTTCCCATTTCTTTCAATCTGAAGGGCCGCAATTAAACAGGTGTGACATGAACTTTCCACCCCCTACTACCACAGACCATAAAAATATCAAAATATTAAAAAAGATTGATACCGACTATTACAGGCTGACCATCTTTCCGGACCTTCTCTTTCTTGAGGCATTTTCCTCATGGGACGAGACAGTGGCGGAGATGCTTCTGTTACAGGTCTATGAGATTGCCGGCACCTACTATCAGAATAATGACTGGGCATTGCTCAGTGATGCCACGGCCTGGCACCACAGCACCCCCTCCGTTGCAGACCGGATCGCCGCTGCAAACAGTGATGAAATCCAGAATTCACTAAAATACCACGCCATGGTATCCGGTGGTTCTGCGTTGAAGGAATGGCAGTTGGAGAACATGAAAAAGCCGGATGGCAATTTTGAATCCCGGATATTTGCCTCCCTGACAGATGCCAAGGCCTGGCTCACGACACTTGGATTTTCGGTACCGCTGACATTATAAGGGACACGCCTTATAAAAAGCGGAGTGGTGTCTGTCGTTCCTTAGAGGACAGCGTGTTGATATAATTGAGTAGTTTGGCACGTTCGTCGGTTTTCATATTCACAAATTCCACCCCCATGATATATCCGGTGCCGGCCGGCCGCCGCCGGATTCGAATTACCCGGCAAAGGGCGGTGAGGTCAATGGATTTGATCACCACCTTCAGGGAGACAAAATTGTTGATGGGAAAGAAATAACCTGTTTCAAATTTCAGGCCGCAGGCAGAAATATCCCTGACCCGTATTCCCCGGGCCGTATCAGGCACATTGGGATCCCAGTCCGGTGCCGAGTCCACATCGTCGGCCACCGCCTCATGGACATCGGTATCCACCTTCGGAAGGCCGTATTTTTCAACACATTTGAGCTGATCATCGTTTG
Source organism: Desulfobacterales bacterium (assembly GCA_022361315.1). Next base: position 2,154 of record JAKSBB010000958.1, on the reverse strand, counting down.
AAAGAAAGACGATCTCAAACTTCAGATCCACGGATATCCGCTGATACTGACGCCGCTCGATATTGAAACACCGCCGTGATATAAACAGGTCAACCAGTTCCGCATCAAACTGGGTGCCCCGCCCCTCTTCCAGAATGGCCAGGGCCCTTTCCACGGACATGGCTTTTTTGTAAGGCCGGTCATAGGCGGTCAGGGCGTCGTACACGTCGACAATGGCAAGGATTCTGGCAGCCACAGGTAAATCCTCCCCCGCCAACCCGTAGGGATACCCTTTTCCATCCACCCGCTCGTGGTGCGCGGATGCGATGAAAGGTACGGCTTTCAACTCCCGGGAGAAGTGAATCTGTTCCAGAATCTCGCTGGTGTAGGTGGCATGCTCCTGGATCTTTTTATATTCCTGGTCTGTCAACCGGTCGGTTTTTAAAAGCACATCATCCCTGACACCGATCTTGCCGATGTCGTGGAGCCATGACGCCACGTCCAGTTCGTTCAGGGCCAGCGGATCAAGGCCGGCGGCCTTACCCAGTTGTTCGGCATAAAGCGCCACCCGCTGGGAGTGTCCGGCAGTCACCGGATCCCTTGCATCAATGGTTTTGGAAGAGGTGGATATCAAACTTTTAAAAAGACGGATATTTTCCTCGTGGAGCAGGGCATTCTCAATGGACACCGCGGCATTGTTTGAAAAGACACCCAGTAATTTCTCATCATAGGCAGTGAAACTTCCCTGGTGTTTATTGAGCACCTGGGTCACCCCGATAATTGTACCATCCAGAGTCACCAGGGGCATGCATAGGATACTTCTGGTTCTGTAGCCGGTTTTCTTGTCGATGTCCGGATTAAACCGTTCATCCAGATACGCATCTGCTATATTGACGGTTTCACCGCTTCGGGCCACATACCCGGCAATACCCTTGTCCAGCGGGAAACGAATTTCAGAAACCACTGCCTGCTGAATGAATCTGGAGTAGAACTCCCCGGTGTCGTGGTCACAGAGGAAGATGGAACTGGCATCTGCGCCCAGCACCCTGGTGGCCCCTTCCATGATCACTTTGAGCAGCCGGCCCAGGCGTTTTTCCCCGGCCATGGCCTGGGTAATTTCAAGGATCTCATGCAGATCACTGACCTGTTTTTCGATATCCGACGTGTCAGAGAATTCCGTCATCCGTCCTCCTGATATGCAGATAGTCTGATGCAGATAAAACACGGCCGTCACTTCACCCCTGACAGCCTGTCCCTGCAATTGAATATCATCACAGGCAATTTTTTACAATCCGGTTGTCTGCCCCCTCTGTATAGTCATGTTTTAACTCACTCAAAAAGGAGAACCTATGAAAACCGTTATGATCATCAACCAGTCCCTGCCCCCCGGGCTGGCCGCCAATACCACTGCCGTTCTGGGCATCAGCCTGGGCCATATGGACCGCAGTATCCTCGGTCCGGATTTAAAAGACGGGTCCGGCACCTGTCATCCGGGTATCACCCACCAGACCATCCCGGTTCTGGCGGCAGACAGCGGGTTGCTTAAACAAATTTTTGAGCAGGGGTGTGAGATGCCCGGTGTCTCGGTCATTGATTTCAACGCCATTGCCCAGAAAAGCCGGCACTATGACGACTACACCCAGAAGCTTGCGGCTGTTCCCACCAAAGACCTTGATTTCTCGGGCCTCTGCCTCCAGGGCCCAAAAAATGAGGTCAACAAAATGACAGGTATGTTGAAGCTTTACCGGTAAAAACGAACTTGAATCAGATCACTAAACTAACTGTTATGTTGAAACGCTACCGGTAATAACGAGCTTTAGTCAGATCAGGATCGGAAGATCTGCCTTCCGGTCCTGAATAAAATTATCTTTTTTTTACCCGGTTCCAGATCAGAACTGAACCCGCATGGAATCGGAATCGAATCAGAATTTGATCTAAGTTCAACCCTGTTTTTTGCAAACAATGACCTAAAAAAACCCTTGACTAAATGAAATTCTATCTATAGCAATGGTTAAACCATTACAAAAACAGGAGGTAATCTTCCTGTGGATTTTTAAATCATTTTAAAAAGGAGTTTGGTTAAACCTGAGGCGGCGACCCTGCCTATTGTCACGGCGGGCGTTTATATCAAAAAAAACTAAAGAAGGGAACAGGAAAAACATGGGAATTTTATAC
>JAKSBB010000180.1 GCA_022361315.1 Desulfobacterales bacterium | reverse complement strand
TGGGGGCTGAGGTGCTTGAAACCTGCATCCTGCCCGATGACCGTGAGCGGATTTCCGGGAAGATCAATGAATACCTGGCCAAGGACACGGACCTGATCATCACCACCGGCGGCATGTCCGTGGATCCCGACGATGTGACCAAAGAGGGGATCGAGGGAGCCGGGTTTGAAGAAGTCCACTATTCGTCGGCCGTGCTGCCCGGGGCCATGTTCCTGCTGGGATATACCCGGCGCACCGCCATCATGGGCCTGCCGGCCTGCGGCCTTTACCACAAGACAACGATTTTCGATTTGATCCTGCCCAGGCTCATGGCCGGGGAACGGCCCGGGAAGCGGGACCTGGCAAGCCTCTGCCACGGCGGACTCTGCCTCAACTGCAAACCCTGCAGGTTCCCGGACTGCCCCTTTGGGAAGTCGGCATAGCCATGACTGCACCGGTTCACATCATCGGCCAGCCCGGATCGGGCAAAACCACCCTGGTGGCCAACCTGGTCCGGAACCTGACGGAACGGGGCCTGGCCGTCGGCACCCTCAAGCATTCCAGCCATGCCCATGAGCTGGACAAACCAGGCAAAGACTCCCATATCCACAGAACCGCCGGCGCCAGTCCGGCGGCCATGGTGACCTCCCGGATGGCCGCCATATACATGCCGGTGTCTGATGACACCGCACCGGACAAGCTCATCGAAACTTACTACCGCAATGCGAATATTGTCCTCATCGAAGGCTGGATCTCCGGCCCCTATCCCAAGATTGAGATTTGGCGGGCCGCAGTGGAACGGCCGCCGCTGTTTGGTGGACTTGACGACGTTACAGCCTTGGCTACGGACGATTTACCCGGCCAAACGGAAGACGCCTTAGCCAAAAGCAGAAATATCACCCGCCTGGGGCTTGAACCAATATCTGCCATTGCAGATCTGGTGATTGATCTGAGCAACGCTTAAACAACATTTATTAAAACCGCGAATGACACGAAGAGAGACTTCCTTCGTGGTGAAAACGCGATTGAGTCCGCATCAGCCCCAAAAAGGAATCGCCCCCTGTGCTGGCGGACACAGGGGGCGATGTACTTTGCCATTTGGCGGTGTGGTTGATTTAAGCCAACCCGAACGGGGTTACTGCTTACTCACGGTGACAAAGTGTTCCTGATAGGCGATCGCGCCGCCGGCCTTATCCCAGACATCCATGCCGCCCTTCATGAACTTGTTGTCTGCCAGGCCTTTGCCGAAGGCACGGCTTTCCACCTTAAGGCGGTGGCCGAAGCCGTGGATGACAAAAACGGCATCCGGGTGGATATGGTCGGTGACCTGGGCGCGGATGGTCTCGGTATAGCCGTCCTGGCCCACGGTGACGACATCTCCGTCCTTGATCCCCAGTTCTCCGGCTTTCCCCGTGTTGATCCATAGGGTGTTTTCCCCCATCTGCTCGTTGAGCAGGGGATTGTTCACGGTGTGGCCCTGGGTGTGGAGGGCGCATCTGCCGAAGGTGATGCGGAATTCCCCTTCTTTGGGGAAGACCGGGGATTCATAGGGTTTCAATGAGGGCAGGCCGGCATCTTCCAGTTTCTTGGAGATGATTTCGATTTTGCCGCTCTCCGTCTTGAATTTGAAATCTTCGAAATCTTTATATTTGGGCTTGTCTGCCAGGGCCACCATGCCCTTGGCCTTGAAGTCTTCCACGGAGACTCCGGTGCCTTCCAGCTGGAAGTTCCAGAGATCTTCAGCCGTTTCAAATACCAGTTCGGGCAGGTCCATCCGTTTGGCCAGGCCGGAGACAATCTCCCATTCGGCCAGGGTGTCGTAGCGGGGCTCAACACTCCGCTTGCGCATGAAGAACTGGGGTTTGAGGGCGTTTTTCGTGGCAATGATGCTTTCCCGCTCCAGGTAGGTGGACATGGGCAGCACCACGTCGGAATGCCAGGCGGTATCCGACCAGGAGAAGGTCACGGACACCAGAAGATCCAGTTTGTCCCACATCTGGCGGACCCGGTCCGGATCGGGATAACCCATCAGGGGATCGTGGCGGTAGGCGATATAGGCCTTCACCGGATACGGTTCCCCTGTTTCAATGGCTTCGTAGAGAAGGTGGGCCAGCCCCGGGCCTTCCTCAAAATGTTTGTACTTCCAACCCACGCCGTCGGCCCGTTTTTCATCGGGTTTGGGGTAAAGATCCATGAAGGACTTGAGGCCTTTGGCCCCCACATCACCGGGCTTCAAAACGAAGGGCAGGCCGCCCTTGGCGCCGTAAGATCCCAGCAGGGCGTTGATGATATAGATGGAGCGGCAGATGTAGAAGGAATCTTTATACCGGGCCGCCATCCAGCCGGGATGCCAGATCACGCTGGGGGCCGCTTCGGCCAATTCTTCCACAAAGCTGCGCAGCTTTGAAGCCTCGATGCCGGTTTCCTTTTCCGCCCATTCCGGGGTGTAGGGGGTCACGAATTGTTCAAGTTCCTTGAACCCATCCACATAACGGTCTACAAAACGCTGGTCGTAGAGGCGCTTGGCAATGAGTTCATGGATCACTGCCAGGTTAAAGGCATAGTCGGTGCCCGGACGGATCATCATGAAACGGCTGGCCTTGGCTGCGGACACGTTGGACCGGATATCGATCACGGAAAGTTTACAGCCGTCTTCCATGGCATCCATGAGATTGTTCACCTCCTGGACGTTTACCGCCTCAAAGATGTTGCGGAACTGGAGCACCACGTGCTTGGCGTTTTTGAAATCATAGGCCACGGCTTTCCGGCCC
>JAKSBB010000818.1 GCA_022361315.1 Desulfobacterales bacterium | reverse complement strand
TAATCAAGGCCGTCATCAAAAACTGGATCGATGTGAAGCGGGACAGGGAAGTGTCCAAGCGGCGGCCGGCCGTAATGCAGATCTTCCAGTGTGTGATCCAGGAGGAAGAGGCCCTGTCCGGACTTATGGATGTCTTTGAATTTTACAAATCCCGGGCAACGGAACTGGGATTATACGATGTATGATACCGAACCGGTGACCGGTTTTCCCCGTCATCGGTTCGGTATTACCTGTCCGGACCTGATGACAATGCCAGCTGTGTCACCCGCGTTACAAATTCTGTTTTCGCTGCGGTATAGGCATCCCGGTCATACCGAAATTCTACAGCCAGCCCCCGCTTCAACTCAGCATATTCCGCGGCAACCTCAGGATGGGCAATCAGATAATCCCTGAAACGGATTCTTTGCCAGAGATCGATTCTAGCGGCCGGTGCCATATGCACATGGATGCACTGCCCGTTAAATCCCTCCGGTGTGTACCCTTGAACCATCATCAGATGGTCTCTGTGATCCGCTACGTGTTGGTAACCGCCGGCTGTCATTCTGCGGATGATTTGCGTTTCCGCATCTTCATCACCCGGAATTTCCACCAGGATATCGATGGTCGGTTTGGCCGTGAGACCCGGCACTGCCGTGCTGCCGATGTGGACGATCCGGAATTGCAGGCAATCCCCCAGACAATCCTGAATATGGGCTTTTTCTTTCTCAAACAAGACAGGCCATTCCGGCCGGTATTCGGAAAGGAGAACCGGAAACAGCCGTCCCAGTTCCTCCCGTGACAATTTATTTAAATCCTTGGGCATTACAAACTCCTTCTCTTTAAAAAAACACAGGGGCTGCCGGAGGACGGATTTTTTTTCACCACCACCCGGGTCTGGTAAACTGCCTCAATATTCTCCTGGGTGAGCACCGCCTCCGGGCTGCCCGAGGCATGAATCCTTCCGGCCTGTTTATCGATCAGGACCAGATGATCTGAGTATTCCGCGGCCAGGTTCAGATCGTGGATGACCATCAGCGCGGTCAGGCCCCGCTCCCGGCTCATCTCCCGGATCAGGTCCAGAATCCTGGCCTGGTGGGTGATGTCCAGATGGGCCGTGGGTTCGTCCAGAACCAGCAGGTCCGGTTCCTGGGTGAGGGCCCGGGCCACAGCAGCCAGCTGGCGTTCCCCCCCGGAGATTTTATCCATGGTGGCGTCAGCCAGGTGGCGGATGCCGGTGAGATCCATAAATGATTCGGCCAGCGCCTTATCATCACCGGATTCGAAAAACTGGAAGCGGTTAAAATAGGGAAGACGGCCAAGCAGGACATAAGCGGCAACGGTCATGGGAACGGGGTCCACGGTCTGCCGGACCACGGCCATGCGGCAGGCCAGCGCATTGCCGGATGTTTTCCATATGTCCTGCTCCCGATTGTCGCTTTCATTTTTATCCCGTATCAGGATGCGGCCTGAGGCTGGGGCCAGGTTTTTGTATACGGCCCGCACCAGGCTGGTTTTCCCCGCACCGTTGGGGCCGATGACACTGAGAATCTCCCCCTGCGACAC
>JAKSBB010000698.1 GCA_022361315.1 Desulfobacterales bacterium | reverse complement strand
CGCCAATTTCAGGTGGTGGTGTGATTTTTTTCGGTCAAACCTGAGAATCTCGGATTACCGGCGGCGGCCGCCGCCCGGTTTTCCTCCCGGCGGGCGCCGGCGGACGGAGGGTTCATATCTCACCGGCCCCTGGTACCTGGGCCTGGGTCTGGGCCGGGTTTCAGGCTCGATTCTGCGCTGGGCAACCACCGGCGGCCGGGGCGACGGATTGTCCGGATAAGTCAACACCACAGGCGGGGGCTCCTCATCCGCATCATCGTAGGGATAATAATATATGACATCCGGTTCGTCTTCCGCTTCTTCATAGACAATTGTATCGTCGTCAATCGTATCGTCTATGGGTACGTAGTATACCACTTCCACGGGTTCACCGTTGTGGTATTCCACCACCACTTCTTTGCGGTAGCCTTCCGGCGCATCGGGTTCGTCTTCCACGTCCGGGACACTTTCCTCTTCAATGGAAACCACAGCACCTGCAGCATAGGGCGGAGAGGATTCCGTGCCGTCAGGCACAAAGTAAAAATGGCGGCGGAGGGCATGGTTGTCCCAGGGTTCCTGGGTGTCGTTGGAGGCGGCAATGACATCATTTCGGACCGTCATGAAAAGGTCCACCAGGCTCAGGCCCGGTGTCCGGATATGCTTGAGAAGCCGGGAGGTGTAAAGTCCGTTCCGGGCAATGCCATCTCCGGACAGGGCGCCCGGCCGTGTGGAGAAAGCAATGTAGGAGCCCTTGGGGGCATCCATCAGGGCAAGGCCTTTGGACACGCCGGTCACCGATTCAAAAGGGTTGTTCCGGCAGGCATCCAGAATCACAATGTTCAAATCGTTCTTTGCCGCCTGCATGGCGGACAGCACGCTTGCAATTTCCAGGCACTGGGGTTTGATATCCCCGACCCGGGCGACTCTGGCCCCCACCGGGACCATATAGTTGACGCCATCCACCTGGATACCGTGACCGGCGTAGAAGAAAAGACCGACGCCACCCTGCTTGAGACGGCGGCCGAATTGATCTACGGCGGACTGCATACCGGCCTTATCCCGGTTGGTCCCTAAAATGACTTGGAACCCCAGGTCCCCGAGGACGACGGCCATATCCTTTGCATCGTTCACCGGATTATTCAGTGGGTTTTTGAGGTAATCCCCGTTGCCGATCACCAGTGCAGTCCGGGTTTCAGCCGGGGCAACAGACGCATACATACAGAGTACGGCAGTCGCAAGTACGACTAAAATCAACTGCCGTATCCCCATTCGCCCCATATGTGTTCCGTTGCCCATGAAAAGGATCCGAGGCTATCGGGCCAGTTCGAACTCGACCCGGCGGTTCTGCTGTTTGGTGTCCGCATCCACCTCCGCCACCAGCGGCAGGTGCTCGCCGAAACCTCTTACCAGGAGACGTCCGGCCGGGACATCACAGGTTCGGACCAGATAATCCCGGACCGCCCGGGCCCGCTTAAAACTTAAGCTCAGGTTATAGTCTTCCGGTCCGTCCGAATCGGCATGGCCGCTGATAACCACGGGCCGGTCTGACAATTGCGAGGAATTCAAAGCGGTCCCCACTTCGGCCAGAAGCGGAAAGGAATCCGGTCTGACCCGGGCCGAATTAAAGTCAAACAGAATTTTTGTCCGGACCCTGGATGCCGCAGCCGTATTGTCCACGGCCACCTGGGTCATACTCACGGTATCATCCGCGTTCTCCACCACGGCGATGGCCCGGCTCACGGCATGTCCTGAAGAGGGTGTCTCATACACCGGATCCTCCGAAAAGGATTCTCCTGCCGGATCAGGCGCGATATGCAAAGACCTGAACTTCTGAACCGGCCGAGTCAACGTTTCGATCATTTCATCGGCAGTGGTATGAAAATCAGCCGGATCAGCAAGAACTGAGGTGCAGACCATCAGGACCATCAGGATGCCGGTTGCCGCTCCTGACTTTAAAATTATCATTTACGCTCCTCCCGGGGTTGTCGTTTGTTGTCGATACGTTACTTTGGTCCGAAGACCACGCTTATCCTTTAATTTATATAGAATTTTCAAGGTGCTATCAATCAAAACCTTTGTCTGCCGGAACAGAGCCGGCACCCCGGGGCTGTGAAAATGCCAGCCCGGGTCCTTCCGCAACCGGTCCCGCAAACCAGGCCCGGGATGTGAATTCAGAGATATAGGTGCCGGCGGCGTTGCCCGTGACCACCTCGCCGAAAGCATCCTTCAGAGGGGTTACCCGCCACAGGGCCCTGAGGGAAACTTTTCTGGCAGGGGTCCCGGGATCTCTCCGGATATCTGCCATGAGAATGACCGTACCGGGCCGGAACAACTCCTGATCTGTTTCAAACAAACCGGCATTCCGGGAGTAAAAGGCATCCTGATCAAACAGCACACCGGCATCCCCCCGGCTGACTGACGCCTCCAGGCCGGCGGCAGAGACCACGGCCTGCTGAAGCTCACCCATGAGCGCCCTTGTAAACCCCTGATCGGCGTGCGCTGTTTTTCCGGGGGTCAACACCACCTGGATATCTTTTCTTCCGGCTTCGGCATCTGCGGCACGGAGCCCCCGTTCCAGGGCGTAACCCAGTTCAGCCACCATGCTGTAACTGAGTCCTTCCAGGGTATGGAAAGGATTCTCCCTCAATCCCTCAGGCGCGGTGATATCCAGGGCCGGGTGATTCATCAGCACCCGTGCAGCAGCCCCGGGATGATGGGTGAACGTCAGCCGTTCCTGTATCCCCGGCAGGAGCCGACCGCTGCTGTCCGCCACACGAATACTGGCGGAGATACGGTTCATCAGTGGTTCGGCTACCACCGAGACCATAAATACGGTCAGGGTATTCACCAGCCGGGCATTGTCCGGATGGTGGCCCTTCATTGAAAGGGGCTGGGACTCTCTTAGCTCGAACCAGTTCTCTCGGGACAGCTCAACCACCTCACGGTCCTGCGCAATCTTTTGGGAAAGACGGTCAACGATGATCTCCTCCAGCCGTGAGTAGGGTTTACCCTCCATAAGGGAAACCGGCACCACCGCAGCAGGGGCAATATCCGGCAGACGTCCCCGGCAGGCATCAAGGGTGTCCAGAACCAGTACCGTCACCATCTCATCCAGTTCGGTGGTGTCTGTCACAGGTGTTGCCCCGTCCCTGCATCCCAGGTTGAGACAGAGGGCTGCCAGGCTGAGTGCCGTAAACATCCACAGGCTGATACGCCGTATTCTTATCTTCATGTTGATCTCTCCTTCGTGTTCAGAATTTGCGCCCAGGTCTGGATCTTTTCCGAATAGGCCCGTTTATCTATGATACGCCGCTGTCCCCGGGAAAAGACCATGATCTTATTTTCCGGTTTTGCCCCGTGGCCGGGACCGGCGTAATAGTATTCCAACGGATACCGCCAGGACGCCACGGATGACCGGTCGGAGCCCCCCTTCACCCTGCCGTCCCTGACCGCCCGTTCAAACATACGGTTGAGATACCAGGTGCCGGCCAGTATTGAGGCTTCCGGGTCAAAGGGATCATTTTTAATGGTGATACCCATCTCTTTCAGACCGGACCGGGCCATGGCAAAGGTGGCATCGATGGTCTGCATCAGCCCTTTGGCGCTTGTGATCCCCGCAGCCGCGTTTGGATTTCCGGCGGACTCGGCCATGATGACGGCGGAGATGATGGCCGGCGGGATATCAAAAAGGTCGGATGCCCGCTGGATGATGTACCCGTATGGTTTAAGCGCCGCGTCGAACTTCTTTGAAAAACGTTTGGCATGGGGTCTTGATACGACGGCCTGGCGTTCCTCCTCCAGGGAAAAGGGCAGGAAGACCGACCGCAGTGCCTGCCAGGGATCGTCAAAGGTATTCTTTGCGATCGCCTTGTCCACCGCAGGCGTTTGCTTATAGCGTTCCCGGATCTGCGCCCAGGGATCTGCTGACGCATATAGATTGAGCGGCGGCGCGGCAGCGAGCAGTATCATACATATGACCGCCGGGACTCTCACTTGACCTCCCGGGCAAAGGCAACGGCCACCTGATGCCTGGAGAAAACCTGAAAAGTGTCCAGGTATTCAAACAGGGAAATGGTCCCGCGCCCCTGCTTTTCAATGTATAAAAACTGCCGGGAATCCCCGTTGTCTCCGGTGACGGTGACGATCCTGCCGTCATCCGTCAGTCGTTCCACATCCGTGGCCGGATCGTACACCACGGAGCCGTACCGAAGCAGCAGGGTATCTCCCTCTTTGACCAGGCGTGCCACCTGGTCCCGGGAAACGGTGCGGGGGCCCCGGATGTCGGATTTATTCTGCTCGGGGCCGGTCTGGGCGGCAGCCACACCGTCCTTCTGCTCAAAGGACATGAGCAGCATGAAGGCAAAGACCATAATCAACAAAAAAAGATAAGCGAAGAGATCCTTGCCCGGATCCTGTGTCAATACGCTGCCCAGGGCAGCCGTGCGTCGTCTGCGTCTCATGGGGTTCCTCCTTCCAGAATTTCCCAGATGCTCAGGCCTGCCATGGTTTCCAGACGCCGGGCCCGGGTCATCAAAAATCTGGAACCGAT
>JAKSBB010000028.1 GCA_022361315.1 Desulfobacterales bacterium | reverse complement strand
TGCAGCTCATCCTGATACTCGTTGGTCAGGAAGTGAGTCAGTGCACTGGTGTCGTAGCAGGAGTACTGACATCTGGAAATACCCAGACAGTTGGCAGGGGTTCTCAGGTTGGAGCCGGAGCCGCCGAGATCCTGGTTCATGTCGTGGGTCAGGGTGTAGAAGATTTCTTCCAGCTGGGGAGTAGTGGTACCCAGAAGGATGATATCGCCTGTGGAACCGTGCATGTTGGTAACACCAGAACCACGTAGGTCCCAGAGATCGCAGAGCTGTCTCAGGTATTCGGTGCTGTAGTACTTACCGCAGGGCTGGTTTACACGTACTGTATGAAAGGCTTCTACGCCGGGATAGTTTTCCGGCTGGTCACAGTAACGACCAATAACGCCGCCGCCGTAACCGAAAACACCTACGATACCGCCATGTTTCCAGTGGGTTCTTCCGTGTTTGTAAGAGAGTTCCATGATGCCCAGAAGGTCATCAACAACATCCACCGGAATCTGGAATTCAATACCTTCCTCGTTCTTTGTTCTCTTTTCCGCCTGATACTTCAGGTCAGAGACAAAGGAAGGCCAAGGGCCGGATTCCAGCTGGTCCAGTAAAGGAGTTTCATGCTTAGCCATTTACTTACCTCCGTTAAAAGTTAATTTACAATCAACAATGAAAAGATTTTTCCAAACTTTTCATCAAGTGTTCTTTTTTTGTGTCATTTCAAAACGTTATATTTTTTTTATCATTTTGAAAGGAACAATTTAAGCAAAATAACATTGCAGATATAGAATTTCTGTTTCCACATGTCAATAAAAATCGAGAATATCCCGGGAATTAAACAGGGCACTGATTTCAGCGCAATGGGCGGCCAGTTCGGCCTGTAAAATCCCCATTTCAGAGTTCCCCGGCGGCCAGGTTTCCATCAGTTGAATTAAGATACCGAGTAGTTGCCCTTCATCCAGTTGAGAAAAGAGGCCGGCAAAGCCGGAAAGAAATTCCGTGGTACCGACGCCCTTTTCTTTGAGCCCCCGGACAAACCCTTTTATGGCGGCCTCCAACACGGATTTGTCGATAAATACCGGGGTTCCCACCCCGTCGATGCGGTCCAGCCGCATGCGCAGGGTCAGATTGAGCAGGAAGAACAGGAGAGCAGGGTAAGGCCCGATCTCAGACACATCCATGCCTGACAGACTTTCATATCCCCGGACCGTGATCAGCCGGACCGGCATGACCTCGTCCTCGGGATCCACAATAAAGTCTCCGGCCGCGTGGTGCCAGGGGAAAATTTCCCGGCCGGAGTCCGGGTCATAGGCCCGTGTCAGGAGCGCAGCGATATTTTCATATATGGGCAGTGCCTGTTCCAGCGGCAGAAAAAGATCGGTTTCACCGGGCCGCCAGATCACCACCCGGTCACCGTTACCGGTGATGTGGAATTCATGGAATCCGTCGAACCACGGCCCCAGGAAAAAACCCGCGTTTCCCGATGCACAACTTATTTCTCCGGTGGCATATACCTCCGGCACCCTCTTTCCACCGAGTTCGGGCACCAAAGTGTCCAGCAGCGCCGTCTCTTTTTTGATCAGCGCAAGACCATGATCGGTGACGGCACCGTTCAGTACAAACGGAACCGTCCTGTCCGCCTTTTGGGCAACCACCCGGATGGGATGGTAATATGCCCCGTGTTTTTCCAGGTAAATAGATACATCCGTATCAGCCAGCGCCTCTGCGGTAAGGCCCATGGCAGCCGCCAGGGCCGAAGCATTATCAGTCTCGCAGAGGAATCCTGTGGCGGCGGACATATATTCACCGATGGTCCACCCGCTGTCTGTAACCGCTTGATCACCGGTAAAGCGTCCGGATTGCCCGGCAAGGGACATTGTCCATAGAGGCGAGTCCGGTGACAGTTCACCGGACTCGCCCGTTATATATAAGGATAGAGATTTATAAGGGGTCATTCAGGTATGATTATGCGGTTCTGTGGGGGGCCAGTTCAGCCTGGAGTTCCTGGGGCACTTCGTATCCCAGTTGAAGCGCTTTGTCGCAGTGTTCGATTGCCTTGGGAAAATCTTCTTTCTCCAGGTAAGCTACGGCCAGGTTATTGTGGGCCACAGGAAAATTGGGTTCCACTTCCAGGGCTTCCAGATTGGCTTTTATGCCTTCATCCACAAGGCCTTTCATGAAATAGGCAGTGCCCAAAGTGGTATAGGCCTGGATGAAATGCTTGTTATGGATGACGGCCTTTTTCAAAAATTTGGTGGCCTTATGCCACTTTTCATCGTCTTCCTTTTCATCCTTGCCGTCGATGAGCTGCAGCAGAACGAAGCCCATGTTGGCATATCCTTCGGCAAACCCGGCACGAGCCTTGGTGGCACGGCTGTTGAACCGGTAGCAGCCTTCCAGGTCGCCGCGCTGGAGGCAGATCCCGCCGAGCAGGGTATAGGCTTCCGCCAGGGTGGGGCTGCAGTCGATGGCTTCATGCAGCTCTTTTTCAGCCTCTGCAAATTCCTGCTTCCCCATCAGCGCCACGGCCAGGTTGTAATGCGTGGTGCCGCACTCGGCATTCTGGGTCAGGGCATACCGCAGGTTGGCGATATGTTCGTCTGCGCTTTTGGGCAGGTTGGGATTAGACATCTATAACTCCTCGAAACTTAATCGTTATATACAAATTAATTATATTCATTGTCTTTCGACGTAAATCTTATATAATAGACCACTTAGCACAGGTGTCAAGGTCTTTCACTTTCCCGTCAGGGGAATATTATCTCTTGAAGACCTGCCCCAAACTGTGATAGCACCTGATTTTGGCAACCCGGAAACGGGCATCAATCGTTATATCATTTACGGAGTTTTTTATTATGGAACAAGGATGCTACACTGCACTCGTCACCCCGTTTAACGCAGCGGGCGAGCTGGACCAGGACGGTCTGGCGCAGCTCATTGAGTTTCAGACGGACAACGGCATCACCGGTATTCTGGCCACCGGCACCACCGGCGAAAGCCCCACCTTTAAATGGAAAGAGCATGATCTGGTTATCGCTCTGACAGCCAAACAGGTAAAGGGTAAGTGCAAGTGCATCGCAGGAACAGGTTCCAATAATACGGCTGAAGCCATTGTTGCCACAGGACATGCGGCAGAGGAAGGCGTGGACAGCGTCCTGCTGGTGGACCCCTACTACAACGGCCCCTCCTCCCTGGAAATCCGCCGGGAATACTATGAACCCATTGCCCGGGAATACCCGGACCTGGACATGATCCCCTATATCATTCCCGGCCGTACCGGGGCCCAGATGCTGGCCCAGGATCTGGCTATCCTGGCCAAGACCTGTCCCAACATTTCCTCGGTGAAAGAAGCCACCGGCAATCCGGACAACATGCGGCTCACCCGTAAGCTCTGCGGTGATGACTTCAATATCCTCTCCGGAGACGACGGCCTGGTCTATGACATTATGACCGACGCCGATATAAAGGCCTGCGGTTCCATCTCTGTCATGTCCAACATTGCACCGGGATTCATGTCAAAAATGGTGGCACTGCTCAACCAGGGCCAGGCCGAAGAGGCCAAAAAGATCCAGGACGCCCTGAAGCCCCTGCTGGATCTGGTGGTGGTGACCACCGATGAGGAGAGCGAATTTGGCAGCGTATCCTGCCGGGCAAGAAACCCCCTGCCCCTGAAAACCATGATGCAGATCCTGGGCATGCCCGGCGGTCCCTGCCGTCCGCCCCTGGGTAAAATGACCCGCAAAGGCTTTGATGTGGTGCTGGCCGCCCTGAACAAAGTTCAGACAGAGACCCCTGAAATTTTTGCACCGATTGCCAAGGCATTTAACGTGGATATCGACCGGCAGTTGAACGATGCGGCAACCCGGGAAGAATTCTGGTACAATTATTAAAGCCCGGTTCCTGAAGAACACATAAACTAAAAGCAGGCGTACGGAACAAACCGTACGCCTGTTTTTTTGTTTGCTATACGCGGTGTAGGGCCTTATTGACAGTCCCTATTGACAATCCCTGTCGTACAGCCGGTCCAGGCTCACAATCACACTGTCCAGACTGACGGCAAAACCGCTTCCGTCAAAATTGTTGTAGGCCTTTATAAGATTATCCACCCCACGGGTCATCCCCGGATCATTCTCGATATCTGACAGAAGAATCAGTGCATCAATAATCTCCCCCAGCGCCTGGTCAATCACATCCCCCTCTTCAATCACCCCGGCATTGTCAAAGGCCACAGCAATGTCATCCAGGTCATTGGCGATATCGGTGAGATCCTCGCAGGTGAGCTTCTCTTGTGCCAGAACGGTAAAACAAGGAAATGCACAAAGCACCAGCACGGATATGACAACTATAAATCTTTTCATCTTGCTCCTCCTCTTGGAATTGAATCAATATCCCACAGCCTTAGGCTGCAGGATACCAATCCGTGACCAGAAATGGCAAGATGTATCAGAACGGATGAATCAAAACGACTTCAGGCCGGCTACTTCATTCGCGGCTGATCGTTGGTCACACAATGGATCCCCCCGCCGGCGTCGGCAATGGTCCGGGCATCGATCATATATACGTCCCGGTCCGGAAAAAAGGACTCCAGGTAAGATTTAAGTTCAGCATCTTCAGGGCCCCCCTCCCCCATGGCAGCCACAAAACCATTTCCCACCAGCCAGTTGGGATCTCCGGGATAAAATTGTACCGTCAATCCCTCCGCACGGCAGGCCGCTGCCAGATCCAGTTCGGTATCCTCACCGGTATCGGCAATAACGATGACATCTGTATCTATAAATCTTGCAATGCCATCGATGTGGCCTGTGGTGCCGTCATCGGGATGATGGCCGTATGCCCAGATGATCCGGTCCACACCGAATGCATCCCGAAGAATTTCTTCATGCGTCGCCTTTATCATACCGGGATTCCGGTCATCCTGGCAGTCCCAGTTCACCACCAGTATCCCGGCACCGTTGAATTCAAGGTTCCCCTTTTCCAGGATATAATCGGTGCGGTCCACCACCGGCATTCCCAGATACCCTCCGATATATTCCGGCACCCGGTCGTCCTTTCTAAACCCCACATCTTCACCGAAATTACCGCCCCAGGCATCAAACCCCCAGTTCTGAACGATAAGCCTGCCGTCCTCCACCACATAAATGGGTCCGTTGTCCCTCAGCCAGGCATTTTCTTTGGGTACCCGGTGAAAGGTGACGTTCTCCAGGGGCACCTCCTCCCCGGACAGGAATGCGTCTGCCTCCCTTTGCTCGGCGGCATCCCGCACAATCAGGTGAACAGGTTCATAGTCCTGGATTACTGCGATAATATCTGCAAAGGCACCGCGCATGCCGGCATCCCAGACACCCGGCCATTGCATCCAGGTGGCGGCATGGGCCTCCCACTCCGCCGGCACTCTTTTGGTTCCGGCCAATGCACTCCCGGATAAACACAACGCCATCAGTAAGTATCCCCCCATCAAAAATTTTAATACCTTCATCGGAACATTCCTTATTATTGCTGGTTTTCATTGGTTTTACTCTCTGCAAAACCCGGCACGTACTATTTTATTGTCATTTATTTACCATATTTTTTCACCAGCAAATAAAAATTTAACTTGACAGCCTACTGATGTGTGATATATCAGATATCAGACATCAGGAAAAATTTAGACGTTGGATTGATGATTCGCCCTCTGGGCACCACAAAATAAACAACAAGGAGAAACCACCATGAAAATGACCACTGAAGAAGCATTTGTAAAAGTACTCCAGATGCACGGTATCGAACATGCTTTCGGTATCATCGGCTCTGCCATGATGCCCGTATCCGACCTGTTCCCCAAAGCAGGCGTAACCTTCTGGGACTGCGGTCACGAAGGAAATGCCGGTATGATGTCCGACGGTTACACCCGCGCTTCCGGTAAAATGTCCATGATGATTGCCCAGAACGGCCCCGGCATCACCAACTTTGTTACTCCCGTAAAAACTGCCTACTGGAACCACACTCCCCTTCTGCTGGTAACCCCCCAGGCTGCCAACATGACCATGGGCCAGGGTGGTTTCCAGGAAGTACCCCAGATGGCTACTTTCGAAGACCATGTTGCATACCAGGAAGAAGTGCTTCATCCCTCACGTATTGCTGAAGTTCTGAACCGTGTTATCCTCCAGGCCAAACGCGCTTCCGCTCCTGCACAGATCAACATCCCCCGTGACTTCTGGACCCAGGTCATCGACATCGAACTGCCCGCAGTGGTTGAGTTCGAACGTCCCGCAGGCGGCGAAGAAGCCGTAGCCAAAGCTGCTGAACTGCTGTCCAACGCCAAGCTCCCCGTGCTCCTGAACGGTGGCGGCGTAGTTATCGGCGGTGCC
>JAKSBB010000938.1 GCA_022361315.1 Desulfobacterales bacterium | reverse complement strand
ACTGGCCTGGGCCATAGGATCCGTCCAGAAGGTCATGAATACGAAATTCTGAAAATATTCCCCCACGGAATCCACCATGAGGTTGAGCAGGAATGTTGTGGGGCCGGCAAAGAGAAAGAACAACAGTACGAGAAAGGCGCAGACCATGTTGATGTTACTCAGGTATTTAATGCCGCGGTTCAGACCGGACACGGCGGAAATCGTATACCCCAGGATCAGAATGAGCATGACAACAACAAGACCGGTGGTGCCGAGATCTGCCCCGAATACGTGGTTGATGCCGAAACGGATGGACATAAGGCCCATACCAAGAGAAGTGGAGATACCCGCGATGGTTGCGAATGCTGCCAGGAAATCCACCAGTTTTCCCCAGAAGGATCCGGTTTTATTGCCAAGGATACCCATCAGGGAGTTGGCAATGGACAGCGGTTGTTTCAGCCTGTAGGTGGTGTACGCAATGGCAAGGCCGGCAATAGCATAAGGGGCCCAGCCGTGGATCCCCCAGTGAAGCAGGCTGATCTGCATGGCAACGGGTACCGCCTCCGGCGTCCCTTTGGCTGCGAGATACGGGGTGCCTGAATAGTGGTAGAGAGGTTCGGCAACCCCCCAGAAAATAAATCCTATGCCGATACCACAGGAGAAAAGCATGGCGATCCAGGAGCCGAAGGAGAACTCGGGTTTATCTCCATCCTGGCCCAGAGGAATATCACCGTATTTGCTGACGGCCAGCCATCCCAGAAAGATCATGAATCCGGCCACAGCCAGCATGAAAAACCAGCCGAAGTTCACCGAAATCCATCCCTGCGATGCACTCATGGCCTTGGCGAAGCCTTCCGGTGCCACAATGCCCCAAAGGGTAATGGCAATACAGATGATGAGGGTGGTCCAGAACAGGGAGCTGTCGAACTTACCCAGCTTGGCTGTCAGACCGCTTGTCATCGGCGGTGCACTTGCAATACCCGGACTACTTGTTTCTTGCATTCTTCTCTCCTTCATTTAATGGTTAAACGTTTCTTACCTCACTACCTTTTCATTATTTCTGTGGTTTTCTTGTACGGCGGACAGCAGAGGAGGCCGTGCGACCTCCTCTGCTGTCCATCACAGATGAGTTACCTTGATTTCAGGGCTTCCGTAAGTTTCGGAACCACCTCGAACAGATCACCGATGATCCCGTAATCGGATTTGGTAAATATGGGGGCATCCTTATCCGTATTCACCGCCACGATGATCTTTGAGGTTTTCATGCCGGCAAAATGCTGTACCGATCCGGACAGGCCGCAGGCAATATAAAGTTTGGGACTGACAATCTTACCGGTCTGCCCCACCTGGATGTCATGGGAGGCAAACCCCGCATCCACAGCCGCACGGGAAGCCCCCACCGCTGCCCCGAGTTCCCGGGCGCATTCCTTGAGGATGCTGAAATTCTCAGCCGATCCCATGGGCCGCCCGCCGGAGATAATTACCGAGGCTTCGGTGAGATCCTGCTCACCGTCCCCCGCCTTTTCGCTTGCGGTCACCGTCAATGCCCAGGTGTCATCCAGGGCAACGGCCTGTTCAACAACCTTGCAGTCCGTATGCTTTTCAACGGGTTCAAAGGTGTTGGGACGTATGGTGCAGACAAAAACACCCTCCGGCATGGAGAACCCGGCCACTGCCTTCCCGGAAAAGTGTGACTTTTTTATTTCCCCCGCGTCAAAATCAACGCCCAGGCAGTCAAGCGCCATGGGGGCATTTAGTGCTACGGCGGCCCGGGCAAGCAAATCATTACCCGTGGGACTGGCCGCAGCAAAGAGGCCCGTAAGCCCCTGATCTTCTGCGCCCGTTGCCAGTGCTTTGCCTGCGGCTTCAGGCTGTGCGGCCAAATCAACACCCGGTACAGACAGATTCACCAGGCAGGAGACGCCGTATGCGGCAAGCACAGAGGAATAGGTTTCGGCATTGCCGTCAAGGACAAAGCCCACAACCTCACCGCCCTGGGCTGCTGCGGAGATTACCCCGGGAACGCTTGGTTTCACCGCCCCGTTTTCAGTTTCTATGTAAACGCCTAATTTGGTCATGTTTTCTCCTTAAATCACTTTTGCATCCTCGGCCAGAATCTTCACCAGACGGGTGACGGCCTGGGCGGCATCCCCTTCAATGATTGTGGCGCTGCTGCGATCCTTCACCGGCGTCAGTGTCTTCAGCACGAGATCCGCTGCCGGTTCCGGCACCAGGGCATCCATTTCCATTTCCGTAATGGGCTTTTTCTTGGCCTTGAGTATGGCGGGAAGCTTGGGAAATCTGGGTTCGTTCATGCCCTTGGTTGCCCCGATAATACAGGGTAAGGTGATGGTCAGGGTTTCCTTTGTCCCGCCCCCCAGGTCCCTGCCCAGCACTGCGGACTCATTGTCCAGGGAAAAGGCGTTGATGTTGGCCGCCACGGGCAACCCCAGCTCCGCACCCAGCCAGTAAGGGGTCTGCATGCCTTCACTGTCCACGGACTGCTTGCCGGTGAAAACAAGATCCGGCGTTCCGTCGGCCTTGATGGCTTCTGCCAGGGCCTTTGCCAGCCTGCGGCTGCCGGAGAGCTGCACCGGATCTTTCACCAGGATACTCCGGTGGGCCCCCATGGCCATTGCCGCACGCAGGGTGTTCACCGCACCGTCGCCGCCGACGCAGACGGCGATGACCTCGCCTTCTCCGGCAGCCTCGGTGATCTGCACCGCCGCTTCAATCCCGAACTCATCATAGGGGTTAGGCACATACTTCACTTCCGGGTCATAGGCGGTATCGCCGCTGATCTTGATATTGGCGGCCGTATCCGGAACATGTTTCACACATACGTAAATACGCATTGATTTCTATCCTTTTACTCTTTTACTTATCGTGGATCACTTGATGCCCAGTTCCTCTTCCGCACCGTCTACAATGTCCCGCACCTCTTTGAGCACCTGGTCGGACAGCTGGGGTGGTTCGTAGGTTTCCAGAATGTGGCGGACCTCTTCATTGGCCCGGGTATAAGCGTCTTTTGATCCGTTGTCTTCCCATTTGGGCCGCATGCAGCGGTCCATGAGTTTCGGTGTGGTGGTGAGTCTCATATTGTCAAAAGTGGTCTTGTGGGCCAGATAATCCTTAAACGGACCGATCTCCTTGATCGCGTCCACATTTAAGGTGGTATCGTTGACCTCAATTCCGTTGACCGTTCTTTTGATCAGGCCTGCGACTTCATTGTCCAGAACCAGTTGTGCCAAGTCAAAGGTGATGCCCATCTCCAGCATACCCAGCCCGTAAATAACGTTGCACCCTGACAACGCCGGCAGGATTCCGGTGATGGTCTTTTCATGGCCTGACTGGTAGTCGGTTATTTTGCTGTCGCCCTAGCCACCGGCGGCGAATACCGGCAGGCTATAGTATCGTGCCAGCCTGGCCACCGCCGCATTGATCATACCGGTTTCAGGGGAGCCCACGGACGCCGTGGCATGCCGCAGGTCCAGGGGACAGGTGGAACTGGCATAGACAAAAGGAGCCCCCTTGACCACCATCTGACTCAGGGTCAGACTGGCCAGGATTTCCGCATTCTGCTGAACCAGTGTTCCTGCAATATGGATGGGTGAGGAACCGCCGCTCATGGCCATGCCGATGCAGTTCACACCCATGCCGTTCACCGCCGACTCAATGAGGATCTCACAGTGGTGGGAGGAGAGTTTCAAAGGGCTGATGGGACAGGTCACAAAGGTGAGGAAGGGCCGTTCCCGGAATTTATCGTTGCCCCCGGCAATGGCGTTGCACACCTCAATGATCTTGCCGCACTGATACCGGTCCACCGGCCCGAGCCAGTGGTGTTTGGTGGTGTTGGTCAGTGAGGCTTCCGCATTGTGGAGGGCCTGGACCGAATGGTGCTTATCATGGGAGAGCATGCACCGCTCGTAGGTGTCCACATGGGGCAGAAAATCAATGATTCTTGCCGCCATTTCGATGTCCCGTTTGGTGGTTTCCCGGTGTTCGCCGGTGTACGGGTCCACAAACATGATGCCTTCACCGAAATTGGTGAAGGTGACCCGCCGGTCTTCCAGGGTGACATCACTTTCAGGAATCCGTCCGTAGGCATGGTAGGTATCAGGGGCCGTCCGGATGGCGTCTTCAATGATATAGGGCTTGAA
Source organism: Desulfobacterales bacterium (assembly GCA_022361315.1). The sequence goes on along the minus strand of JAKSBB010000938.1, from coordinate 1,228 downwards.
TGTCACCACATTGGTTTTTTCATCCACTTCAGCGCCGTTACTGCCAAAGATTTCCCTGGCCTCCTCGCTTTCCACAAACACGCCGGTGGTCTTCAGCACCTCCAGGGTCGCCAGATGAATCTCGTAAAGTTCATCATCGGTGAGCACATTGAGACTGAATCCGCCGCTGGTGTGCCGCCCCGCTTTCAAGGGTCGCGTCATACACTCCTCCTTTGGGTTTATATTAAGATGGCGGGATATGGCACCGGTGACCACCGGCCGCCATATCCTGCATTTTCAACTAGTGTTGCATTCCCGATCAGGCCTTGGTTGCCTTCCCCTGGGGATCGTAGGGAGCTTTGAGGTGAATGGTAATGGGATACCGTTTGTCTTCCACCTCGATTTCGTATTCTCCGTCCATGATCCAGTCGTCGCTGATACCCGTATCACAGGAGAGATAGACCATCCCCATGGACCGCCCCACTTTGTGGACAAAGGCACCGTGGGTATTTTCCCCGGCCAGTTCACCGTTCCTGAAGATGGGTTCATCGTGGTAAATCAGGGGCTCCGGGTCATCAATGGTGAACATCACCAGTTTGTTCTTTAGCCCCTCTTCCTTTTGCCGGATGAGGGCATCCCTGCCGATGAAGTTGTCTTTTTCCAGCCTCACCGCAAATCCCAGGCCCGCCTCGTAGGGGGTGGTATCCGGGGTAATATCCGAACTCCAGTGTCTGTAGCCTTTTTCAAGACGCAGGGAATCCACCGCATGGAGACCGCACATTTTCAAATCGAATTCCTCGCCGGCAGCGATGAGCTTGTCAAAGACATCCTGAGCAAAGGGTGTGGGAATATAGAGTTCCCACCCCAGTTCTCCCACAAAACTCATGCGCACGGCATAGGCCTGGGCATACCCCACATAGATGTCTTTGGCCGTTGCAAAGGGAAAAGCCGCGTTGGACAGGTCCGCATCGGTGATTTTGGCCAGCAGGTCACGGGATTTGGGCCCCATCACCCCCAGCATGATGTATGACCAGGTGACGTCCGTGAGTACGGCGTGGGCACCTTCGGGAATATGTCTTGTGATCCAGTCAAAATCCCGGGTGGTGGTGGCACCGGCCGTGACGATAAAGTATTTATCCTCGGCCATCTTGGTGACCGTGATATCCCCTGCGATGCCCCCCCTCTCGTTGAGCATCTGGGTATAGACCACCTTGCCCTCGGGCACATCGATGTTGTTGCCGCAGACGTT
>JAKSBB010000272.1 GCA_022361315.1 Desulfobacterales bacterium | reverse complement strand
TGGTCTGCTGCAGATTTTTAATATCCTGTTTCGGCGGCGCCCCGAACTGCCGGCTGTACTCACGGCTGAACTGGGAGGGGCTTTCATACCCCACCAGTAAGGCCGCGCTTGCCGCATCCTGGTTTTCCGACAGCATCAGCCGCCGTGCCTCATGAAGACGCATCCATTTCTGGAACTGTAAGGGACTCATTTCTGTGACCGATCTGAAATGCTGGTTAAAGGTGGATTTACTCATACCGATGCGGGAGGCGAGGTCTTCCATCTTTATTGTTTCATTGTAGTGGGCCAGCAGCCAGTCGATGGCTTTAGAAATCTGCCGGCTGTGGCTCTCAGCCCTGGTAATCTGACGCAGCCGGTTGCCCTGATCCCCCACCAGCAGACGGTACAACAGTTCCTTGTGTATCAGGGGGGCAAGAATAGGAATATCTTCGGGGGTATCCAGCATGTCCAGGGCCCGGACGTAAACGTTCAGGAGTTCGGGCGTCACGGCCCCCAGCGCCACCCCGCTCTCCGTCTTGGAACCCCGCCCGGACGGCAGATCGCTGTCCGCGATCAATTGCGCCGCCACCACCAGATCCAATTCCCAGGTGATCCCGAAAAACGGGGTTTCAGGACTGGCCTCAACGATACTGGCGATGATCGGCAGGTTCACCGAGGTAAAGAGGTAGTGGTTGGCATCGTAAATGTACTCCGCCTCATTCAGACGCACCCGTTTGGCCCCCTGAACCACAAGGCACATACTGGGGACATGGAGTGCGTTGACCGGCAATGTGGGGCTGGTATACCGATGAAAGGCCATTCCGGGAATAGGCAATTCCACCTGGTCCAGGTTTCCGGTCCGGTCGGCAATCCGGGTGACTAGGTTCCGGCGGATGTCGTCCAATGCGGTGTGTGATGTATGCTGAATATTGCTCATTGTATTCTCCACGGGTTCATATTTTATATCAAACGGATCTCTAAGTGACAACACCGGTATTGCGTGTTACATCTATCGCCGCAGAACATTGACCCCAAAAGATACGGGATGAATAATGCCATGACCAACCCCACGACCAAGCGGATTGAAGTTAATTTCGACACCTATCTGGAATGCCTCAGGGAGCTGATGGCATTTCCCACGCTGTTCACCCGGCCCGACCAGATCGAATCGGCCATGGCCTGGTGCCGGGAGTTTCTGAACCGTCATCTGGAAGGCTACAAGGTGTACAGGGACCGGCAGAACAATTTGATTGCCTGTCCCGAAGATATTGATTTTCGAAAGGATATCATCTACCTGAGCGCCCACCTGGATACGGTGGACGCGGATGTATCAGAGTGGGACGCGCCGTTTTCCCCCTTTTCCCTGTATGAAGATGAGAACCAGATGGTGGGCCGCGGAGTCAGTGACTGCAAAGCCGGAGTGGCCTTCGAGCTCTTCCTGGCAACTCTCGCCGGCAGCGGGCAGATCAACCTGTCCAACCTTGTTTTCACCATCACCTTTAAGGAAGAAGGAGCCGGACAAAAAACGGCGCGACAGATCGGGAACGACCTGGGAGAGACCCTGCCGATATCAGAGAAAGACACTTTCTTCATTGTTCTGGAGAATAATATCACCGTTGCCGCCCCGCCGGTGCTTCACTTCTATACGGCGGAGCGGGGGAATTTTGTTATCCGGGTGTCGGAGACCATCGACAGGCTGAAACTCATTTTATCCGGGTTGACGCAATGGAACCCGGTCAGTATCCGGCCGGACACTGACGCTTTAGGTCCGGACCCTGCCATTTTCTCACAGAAAGGCGGGCATGTCTGTTCCGTTTCCCGGGATGAAAATCTACTGACACAAATCATTGAGCAGTCGGAAAATACGGATCTTTTACAGGCCGGAGATGAATCCGGTTTCGGCGTGGTGCCGTCAACTATATTTAAAGGCAGCGGCGAATCCCCTGTGGTGCACCATCTGGTGCTCAGCAACCGCTCTTTTGACACGCTTGAAGAAGTCAGAACCCAACTTGAAGGCATTGCTTACAAGGAGGTGAAGGATTTTTCCATCTCCCAGGGGATGAACTTTGACGATGCCTTTTTACAACACCACCTGTACAGATTTCTCAGGGATTACAGCAGTGACGATCTGGAAATCAACCACACCCATAACATCGGCGCCTCTGATGCCACCATTGTGACACGCTGCATGCCCCCGGAGCTCCTGCACAGATTTTACCCCATCGTCATGGGGCCGGGTACCCGCTCCCAGCGGCATGCAACCCCGCCCCGGCTGACCCACGGTAAAAATGAAACCTTTGAAAAACAGAGCGGGCAAGCAGGTGTCGAATTTCTGATCTCAATCCTCCAGGAATTAGGTGGCATCCTGCCCGGCAGAAGACGGTGACACAAGGGTTTCCGACAGAACGGCAATGTGATCCGGGCCGATGCCGCAGCACCCGCCGATCAAGGTGGCGCCCTGTTGCACCCATTGCTTTGCCCAGTCCAAATAGGATGCGGGGGTGAGATCGGTGCGCAGGGCATTCAGATCCTCATTGGCTTTGGCATCCTTGGGCTGCGGGGCAAAGGCATTGGCATATGCGCCGATCTCAACCTTCCCGGCCCCCAGGGATACCAGTTCCTGCCGGGTTGTCCGTATGGCCCGTTCAATCACCTCCGGCTGGCAGCAGTTGAATAAAATCGCATCAGCCCTTATCTCAACCATTGCTTTGACGGCATCGGCCACAGTTTCCCCGGAACGCAATACCGGTTCATCACAGGCCCGGGCATCTTCCAGGGTAAACGAGACCCAGAACGGTCTTTTCTCTAAATCCAAAGCATCAGCCATCTCGTCAATTAAGGACTTGATCCGGACAGGTTCATCAATGAGACTCTGGGTTTCACACAGCCACAGGTCTGCATAGTTGCTGAGCCCTTGAATCAACGGCTCAGCAATTTCTGCAACGCGTTCCGGTTGATATAAGTCCGGACGGTAGGAGCCGAACAAGGGGGGGATTGACCCGGCAATCCGGGTATCGGATCGGGTTTCAACGACCGCAGCACGGGCCATGTCACCCGCACTTTCCGCAAGTGCCCGGCCCCGGGTTTTAAACCGCTCTTCCCCGATATGAAAAGGCACCAGGGCATAGCTGTTGGTGGTGATGACCTCTGCGCCGTGCAGAATAAATGTCTTATGGACCTCTTTAACCACCTTCGGTGCTTGCATCATGGCCAGGGCGGACCACTCGGGTTGTCTGAACGGTGCCCCCCGCTGTTCCAGTTCCCGGCCCATGCCGCCATCTAAAATGGTCAGTTTTCCCATCCTCATCAAACTCCTGTCTTTATGAAACGCCCACACCTTCGGATCCTTTAAATTCATGCTCCAGGGCGAAGTATAAAATGGTTCCCACAACAAGTGCCATGGTGGGGCCGGACCAGAAGGCATTGTCCCAGATCTTCACATAATTTGCCGATACCAGGGCCGCCCCCATGACGCCGGCAATCCCCCGCTGCACATTGGTGGTGCAGATTGAAAAGGCCAGATAGACGCATAAAAAGCCCTGAATCAGCAGGGTCAATCCGAACCCGATCAGTTTGCCCGGCAGAATCAATTGTACCAGCGGATGAAAGACCATGGCAAGACTCATGCCCCAGAATAAAGAGGCGGCCCCGCCCCAATAGGAGGGGTGCTGTTCCGGGGTGGCGTGTTTGTACCGGTTCACCACCAGGGCCTGGCCACCGGTCCACTGGGGGCCGCAAAGTGCCAGGAAGGGGACGGCCAATCCCTGAAACAGATTGCGGAATGCCGTAATGATATGATTTCTGGGTACCTCAAATACGATTTCCTGGTCGGTCCGGGTCTCATTGCAGTCCTTGATCATGGTTTCCAGCACCAGGATATCCCCGAAGGCAAGAATGTAGGCGATGACGGCAAGGGAGATGCCCGATATCCAGAGTTCCATCGGCGGTATCCCCACACCCAGCGCAGAGAATCCCGATACCATCTCACCGATGGGCAGGGAAATGAACACCCTGTCAAACACCCCTGTGGGCAGCGGGATTTCGCCGGTGATAAGACCGGTGGCATAGCCGATC
>JAKSBB010001085.1 GCA_022361315.1 Desulfobacterales bacterium | reverse complement strand
TTTCGGCAGTCATGGAGTTGGTGAACGCCATGTATACGGTGGATGTCGCCTCTGCAGACGATGAGATGAAGTCTGTGCTCTGGTTCTGCATGGAGAACGTATTGCTCCTGCTCAGTCCGATCCTTCCCCATTTCTGTGAAGAGCTTTTCCGGCGCATGGGTCACGACGGCTCAATTCTGGAACAGTCCTGGCCTGACCACAGGGAAGATTCTCTGGAAACCGACGAGATGCTGGTGGTGGTCCAGGTGAACGGTAAACTGCGGGCGAAGTTCAACATGGGCTCCGGTGCCGAAGAAGAGGAAATCAAAACAGCAGCCCTGGCAGATGAAAATATCATCAGGCATGTCGGGGATAAACCGGTGCGTAAGATGATTGTCATCCGGAAAAAACAAACCCTCGTGAATATTGTGGTGTAATATATGAAACCTGTGTCACATATGTTGGCAACTATAGGTATGTTGGTTGTGATGGCCGCAGTCTCAGGCTGCGGTTATCGCATGGCCGAAAGCGGCTATCTCAATGAGTCGGTAACCCGGGTGGCTGTGACGGTATTTGAAAACAATACCTCTGAGTCCAGGGCCGGCGTCAGTTTTTCCAACGAACTGATCCGGGAGATCACCCAGAAGTCCGACACGGAAGTGGTGAGTGTGGACAATGCCACCCGGGTGATTGAGGGAACCGTTAAAGCGATTACCTTCTCCACCCAGTCCAGATCTTCCGATGAAACCGTAACCGAACGTGAAGTAACGGCCCGGGTGGATGTGAAGCTGACGGGGCCGGATGGAAACATCCTCTGGTCGGTGAAGGATTTTACCTCCTCCGAATCCTATACGGTCTCTTCGGACTCTGAAGATGATCAGGCCGCCAAAAATGAGGCGGTGGAAACCATTGCGGAACGGGTGGCGGAACGGCTGGTCAGTCTGATGCTGAGCCGGTTCTGATGACGTATTGTTAAATGGAAAGCCGGTTTTAAATAACAAAAGACAGGCACTGTATGAATTCATACAGTGCCTGTCTTTAATATCGCGTGTGTCGGATATCGCCTGTGTAGGCTGTCTGGACCGGCTGTGCTAATCTAGGCTGAAACGCGCAACGCAATCACTTACGCATTCACGTGTTTGAAAAGTCTAGAAATTTTTCTGGAGGCGGTTTTCTGATGAAGTACGCCTTTTTTGGCAGCCTTGTGAAGGGCGGACTGGGTCTGTTTCATCAGTTCGTCAGTGTTTTCACCGGCTTCCTTGGCCGCACGCAGGCTTTTTTCCAGTGTTTTCAGGTTGCTTTTGGTGGATTTGTTTCTCAGCCGTCTTACCTGGCTCTGTTTTGCACGTTTCTTTGCGGATTTATGGTTAGCCAACTTGGTCTAGCTCCTTATTGTTTAAGTCAAAAAATTAATACAAACCATATTTCAAATTCGATAACATATACGGATTGTTGGTTTTTGTCAAGGAAAAGCTGTGGTTAATCCGTCTAAATCAGGTAAACTCTATAAAAAGGCAGCGTCCATATCTTTGCTCACCCTGGTCTCCAGAATACTCGGGGTGGTGCGGGACGCCCTGATTGCTTTTGTCTTCGGTGCCTCCGCTGCAACCGATGTATTTTTTGTGGTTTTCAGACCCTTTGACCTGCTTCGGAAGATGATGTCCGAGGGTATTTTGAGCATCTCTTTTGTACCTGAGTTTTCACGGCTGCTGGCGGATAAAAACAACAACGAAAGAACCGGGATGGAAAAGGCCGGAGGTATGGCGTTGTCTGCCTTGTTCTGGGTGTCTGTGGTTTCCGTGGTCTTTGTTTGTCTCGGGCTCTGGCTTGCCCCGGCCATTATCCCCGTGCTTGCACCGGGGTATGCAAATGACCCATATGCAGGTGTCCTGGCTGCCACACTTTTGAAACTCATGCTGCCATACGGGGGCGTGATTTTCATGGTGGCATTGTCCATGGGCCTGCTCAATGCCCTGGGCAATTTTGCAGCGCCTGCAGCCACACCGGTGCTGTTGAATCTGACCATAATCGGGGCCACCCTTCTCCTTAAGGACTTGTTTGACCCCGGTGTGATGGTCCTGGCCTTCGGTGTTACGCTGGGCGGGGTGGTGCAACTCTTGTTTCAACTGCCCTGGCTGCGGGGCAGGGGGCTGTTTTCATTCCGTTATTTTTCTCTTCGCCATTCCGGGGTGATCCGGGCCGGGCGGACCATGCTGCCCTCAATGATCGGGGCCGCATCCTTTCAGATCAACGTGCTGACGGCAGGATTGATCGCCACGACCCTGATGCCCGGCAGTGTGTCTTACCTCTACTATGCCGAACGCCTGGTTCAATTTCCCCTGGCCCTGTTTGTCACCTCGGTGTCCACTGTATTTTTGCCGCTGTTATCAGAAAAAGCTGCCGTCTCTGACATGGAGGCGGTGCAACCCGCCTTTGAATCTTCCATGCGCCTGGTCTTTTTTCTGACCATTCCGGCAATGGCGGGAATCATGGCGTTAGATGAACACATCGTCTCATTTCTTTTCGGCAGGGGGGCTTTTGACGGCGGGGCTGTAGAGCGGACGGCGAATTGTCTCTTCTTTCTGGCTTCAGGACTCTGGGCGGTTGCCGGCACACGGTTATTCATCACCTACCATTATGCGGTGAGAAATATACGCCTCCCCTTTTATGCCGGCGTTTTGAGTGTGTTGGCCAATCTGGGTTTCGGCCTCCTTCTGGTGCGTCCTTTGGGAGTGACAGGCCTGGCCATAAGCGTTTCCCTGGCAGCTGTTGTGGGGTTTATCTTCCTGCTGTACCGCTCCGGTACCGGGATTAACAGGGCAGGTCTCCTGGTTTCGGCTTGCAGAGCGCTTTTTTTATCTGGTATAATGGCCGTTCTCGTGATTTGGCTTGGACGGGTGTTAATCTCTGACACTGGACCGGCCCTGGGGTTTGGTTTATTTACGGTCATTGTTGCAGGGGCAGGGTGCTTCTTTACAGGTGCCTTACTGATCAAATCACCTGAGTTGGAATTGATTAAGAAGGTCGTTTCAAAACGGAAATGAAAGCCCATATATGACAACGGTTGAAAAAATAGGGTTTTATCTGGGGATCGGGGTGGCTGTGATTCTTCTGGGGATGATATTTTTTTCAACCAACGGGGTCATGGATTACCGGGACCTGAAGGATAAAGAGGCGCGTGTAGCAGGGCAGGCGGAAAAAGAAAACGCTGAGAACCCCAAAATTGAAAAAGAGATCAAAAGCCTGAAACGGGATATCAACTATATAAAGCATCTGGCAAAACACGAGCACGAAATGGCCGAGCCGGATGAATTGATTTTCAAAGAAAAATCCGAAGGGAAGGAAGGGGCGCAATGAGCAAAAGATTTGCCAGTATCGAACTTGCCCGTCTGTACGAAACCCAGGGGTATCTTGAGGATGCCCTGGCCATGTATAAAAGCCTGAATGATGATGTGCTCAAGGGGGGGGCTGAGGTCAGGGCCGCCGTCAAACGGATTGAACTGGCAATGCTTCGGCAGGATCAGGTGGGAGATGCCCATGAGGCCATAGATCTGGCCCTGAAGGATATCAGCGACATGGAACTGGATCCCCCTGTCCTTGTGGCGGATTACAGAACAGAAAGGCCACACGTTGAGACAGATATTGATGATGATATTCCTGTTGATTCCGGTGATGGAGCGGATAACCTCTTTGATTATTCCCCTGAATTGAATGGGGCGGATTTTGAGCAGGGCGGCCTGGCATCTTACGAACCCGGCAGCAAAGAAGAGAATATGGCGGGCCTTATGGAAAAATGGCTCATGCTGATGGTGGTCCAGCGCCGTGTTAATCTATTTAAAGCCATCCGGTCAAGGGTATAGGTGGTATGGTGTTTGGTATAACCGGTAAGGATATCACCGGCTGTCTTCTGCTCCTGGTTTTTTCAACAGCACTTGGACTCGGCGTGAATCACTTTTCTCCTGCGGGAATTGCCCTTTTCGGCCAGTGGGATACCTCGGCCGGCGTGGTGATGGCGGGTGCGGCCCGGGAAGATGCCATCAAGGCCCCTGAACTCAACAACCCCATGAAAGTCCTCAGAATGGTATCTGACGGTAAAACCGTTTTCGTGGATGTGCGGCGGGCGGATATTTACCGGGAGGGCCACATTCCCGGCGCGCTATCATTTCCTCTCCATGACTTTGATGCGATTATCGCTGAATTCACCGGGTCCGTTGCCAAAACCGACCCGATACTTGTTTATTGTTCCGGCGTCACCTGCACGGATTCCCATGAGTTTGCCGCCCGTATCATCGGGATGGGATATTCACAGGTAACCGTATACAGCGGGGGCTTTACAGAATGGTCGGAAATGGAATTTGAGGTGGCCACCGATGCAGGGTAATGGGTCTCTATTGTCGGGTCAGGATATCGGACCTGTTCAAAGATTTCTGGCGCTGGGAATTCGGCTGGGGCTGGGTGTTGTGTTTATCTATGCAAGTTTTCACAAGATTCTTGCACCGGACCAGTTCGCAAAGATTCTGTTCGGATACGGGGTGTT
>JAKSBB010000821.1 GCA_022361315.1 Desulfobacterales bacterium | reverse complement strand
TTTGCCCCTTCCAAAATAGCTGTTTCAATGAGCCTTGCAGTTCTCCCGTTTCCATCCCAGAAAGGGTGGATCAGGGAAAAATGATAGTGTGCCAATGCCGCACGGATGAACGGATTCAATTGCAGGATCTCATCACAGTTGAGCCATTCGATATATTTTGCCATCAGGTTTTTAATATCTTCAAGACTTTTAGGCGGTTTATAAACTCCGCCATGGGCTATATTGCCCACAAGAACCTCCCCGTTCCTATATTGTCCCGGAACGTTACGGTCATCGGGGACTCCTACAGTTAATACGCTGTGGACTTTCCGGATGTAATCCTCTGAGATACGTAGTGATACAGACGAACTGTCTTTAGACAGATCAGATAAAATATCATAACAATTCAGCAGGTTGGTGATTTCCTGCTTATGCTTTTGGGCGTATCCTTCAATATCTTTGTTTTCTGCAAGCTCTTTAACGCCCTCTGCAGGAATTGGATTATCTTCTATGGCGGCTGTCCCAGCAATGGAGCTGTACAAAATATCCGGTTCTAATTTAGATGCAAGCTCCGGTAGAACAGGCAAGTCATTAATTGTTTCATGACGAACCCTGGCTTCAATTAGAAGTGCATCAATAGCCTTATGGTTCGCATATTCATGAATAAAATAAAATTTACCGAATTTGTGCGTTAAAAATTCCATGGTTTTGTCATTAAATATGTAACATCTAAAATTTGTTATTTTAATATGTTAGTTGATAAATGTAATTCTATATGTAACGCATTATGTATCACTGTGTGATAAATGGCAAGTGCAATATTTCCTGGCTTTTTCGAAAATCGGAATAATGGATCACAAGATTGAATGACTTATGATGCGGATTACCAATTGAATTGGGCATTAACTTCATTAGGATATCCAGGAAGGATCAGGCTGCGGCGGGGTGAGGGTCAGAGCGGGGTACGGATCTGTTTATCTGTATAGTTCCCAAAGCAAGGTTAGATCTTGTATATATACAATGAATTATAGTAAGACTCCTGGCGTGAATACCATGTCAGGGATCACTCCCAACCTGGATATGATAACGATCAACTTCTAAGGGGAATTGCCGGATGAAACTTTCAGAGAGCTGTTATATGGTTACAGGGCTTTCAGGGCCCGGACACTGGGTGCCCATTTCAGGCTTTGTCACCGGGACGGAGAAAACACTGGTTATTGATACGGGGATGACCCATATGTCTGCCAGGACCATATTCGGATATGCCCAGGCTGTCCGGCCCGGCAACGAGATGATGGTGGCCATTACGGAACCTCATTTTGATCATATCGGGGGCAATTGTTTTTTTCAGGAGCAAGGGATCGATATTTATGCCCACGGGGGAGTGAATCGTCCGGCAGACTTAATTGATATTGCCAAAGAAGAGTTGAACCGGGTCATCGAGGGCGATGCCCGGCGGAAAGCCAATGAAGAAGAAGCGTATTATCTCAACACCCGGATCGTAAACCCCAACAAGACGGTTGAACACGGAGATGTTTTAGACCTAGGGGGGAAAGCGGTTCAAGTTATTGGTACCCCGGGGCATACGGCATCTAACCTGTCCTACCTGGTGATGGATGAAAAGGTGCTTTTCTGCGGAGACGCTGTTGTTACCCACTATATCCCGAACCTCGGGGAGGGCGATCCCGAAGCGTGGGAAGTGTGGTTGAGATCCCTGGATCTGATCGAGGACCAGCAACCCGAAATTATCGTTCCCGGCCATGGGGAATTTATCAAGGGCAGGGAAATACCCAGGGCAATTCAAAGAATCCGGGATATTCTTGGGGAGGCGACCCGCAGGGGGAAAGCCCCGGCGTAACCCAAACAATTGTCAGCTCATACGTTTCCCTCTCATGAGGACCTTCAATTTATCGATATCTTTATTCAGATTTTTAAACTGGGCCTGCATTTGATTTGAAACGGAAGAGGCTTTTTGCGCATCTTCAAGGTTGTCGCTGGTCACCTGCCCCAGCTTTGAGATGGCGACGCTTAATTCCTCGATCTGTCTGGACTGATCTTTGGATGCCGATGAAATCTGATTGATTAATACAACGGCCTCATCCGCCTTCTGGGTTGAAAAAGAAAGGGATTCCCTGGCCTTTTGGGATAACTCCACACCTTTGGAGACCCTTGTGTTGGATTCATCCAGCATTGTATTGATGCTGCCTGCGGCCTCTGACGCACGCAGTGCAAGACTTCGCACTTCATCGGCCACAACGGCGAATCCGGCACCGGCCTCCCCTGCCCTTGCCGCCTCAACCGCAGCATTCAGTGCCAGAAGATTGGTGTGGAAGGCGATTTCATCTATCAGTTTTAATGTGGAGGCGGTCTCATTGTTCGTCTCTTCAATATTCCCGATTGCGCGAATCAGATCTTCCATGGCTTTGTTGGATTCCATCATCACCTCATTGGTTTCCCCCATGATGGTGTCGGCGACATCTGCATTTTCAACGTTTTTACCCGTCATATCCAGGATTTCACTGAGGAAGGATTCGGTCTGTTTCAGGGATGCGGATTGAAGGGATGCATTGTCCGACAGGGAATGACTGCTTTCCGAAGACAGATTTGCCGCATTCTCAACCCGCTGGGCACTGCCGGATAAATTGACGATAATATTCTTCACGGGGTTGCTGACCAGCCTCCGCATGACGATGAATATGATCAGGCTGACAATGGCAAGCAGGATCAGAGAGCCGGCAGATGTGGCATATTGCAGGCGTTTGATGGTCGTGTTCAGAGATGCCAGGCTGTATGTTAAGGTCAGAATGCCGCCGATCTCCCCTTTTTTCCATGTGGGGTGACACCGGATGCAATCCGGAACGATCATTTGAGGGCCGTAAACGGAGATGGTTGTGTCCTCTTCGAATATGATCTGGTTTTTGGTGGCACTGAGCTGCGCCAGCAGCTCATCTGAAAGCTGCGCGTCGGTCTGTAAATCGTTGGAGGAGAGGTCAATTTTGCCGAATCTGTCGTAAAGGTTGACCCCGACAACTCCTTTTATTTTATTCTGATCCTGGAGCAGCTTTTCAAAATTCTTCATCTGACCCCGTTCAAGTGAGCCCTTTACCCCGTCCTGAAATGAATTAAAGAGGGTTTGAACCGAATCCATATAGGTGTGCCGCATTTCTTTTTCCACAAATCGGTTTACCAATGCAACGGACAGCACCAATGAGATAAGCAGGACAAACATCACGGTGAAATTGACCCGGTAGGTGACGGAAAAACGTGACAGGGATTTGGGTTGCATATTTTTCTCCGTATGGGTAGTGAGGGTTACATTTCAAATGAACGGTAAAAGGGGAAATCCTTCCGGGCCGCAAACATAGAGGATGCACACCCGATGCACGGGGCATTGGCATCTATGCACCAGGTTTGCCCACCGTTCCACCAGCGTGTGGGACAGTCCGCCAGGGTATCCGGTCCCAGGCATCCCAGCTTGAACAGACAGCCTTTATCCCCCAGTTTTTCAGCAAAGATCTCCTGCTGGAAATCATGGTATCTGGGGCAGATCTCATGGACTTTGCGCTGGAAAAAAAGTGCGGGCTGCCCGTTGACCAACTCCGGCAATCCGGCCCGGACGAGATGAATGACGGTTTTCCACACCCAGTCGGGATGTACCGAACACCCCGGGATATCGACGAGCAGCGGGGTGAGCTTTTTACGTTTATAAAATTCCCTTAACCCCACGGCCCCGGTCAGATTTCCTTCTGCGGCCGGTATCCCCCCGTGGGTTGCACAGGTGCCCACGGCAATGGCACCGCTCATGGTTTTGGCGGCGTCCATCAGGTAGTCTGCAATGGGCTTTTCCCCCAGCATGCAGGCCTCGGGCATATCCCAGGGGACGGCCCCTTCCACGGCCAAAAAGTAAGGGCCGGCATTGCCGTGGATATATGCTTCGATCAGATGCAATGCCTGCTTGCCTGATGTGGCCGAAAGGTCGGCATGAAAGGAGAGTTTTGAATACTGGGTGACCATGGAAACCGCACCGGGAGACTCCGCCTGGAGCAGGGAAATGGAGCATCCCGTGCAGGACTGGGCCTGCAGGTACACAAGTCTTGGAACGGTTTTGTAATCAATGTTTTTAAGGGCTGCCTGAACCGCCTCCGGTAAACCGGACACACCAAAGGCCACACTTAAACACCCAGCCATTTTCAAGAATTCTCTTCTGTCTATCATATATTCATCCTTGTCTTGCACATTTTTAATGAACGGCACAGGCTAAGCAGGGATCAAATGAATGGATGATCCTGTTGGCTTCTATCTGCTCCTCCGGATTTTCAACCCGGGTACCCACAAGCGCGGATTCCAGGGGACCGGGCCGGTCCCTGTCATCTTTGGGGGAACAATTCCACGTGGTCGGCACCACACATTCGTATTTCTCGATTTTGTGGTTTTTGATTTTTATATAGTGGAGCAAGGCCCCCCGGGATGCTTCGGTGGCGCCAAATCCTTCTCCGGACTCGGGGAGATCGTACTCAGCCATATACGGTCCCTTCGGGTCAATACGTTCGGTTTCCTCAAGCAGGAAATCCGCTATCACAACGGCAGAAACGGCCCGGCAAAGATGTCTGCCCAGAACGGAATTCAGCTGTTCAATCCCGATGCCGACTGTTTTTGCAAAGTGATCCACCAGTTGTTTGACTTTGGAATTATTTCCAGCCGAATAGTCCACCAGAATGCGTGCCGCAGGGCCCACCTCCACCACGGTATCCTTATATCTGGGGGCCTTGACCCACGAATATGCGCCGGCCTTATGGGAATCCGGAATCAGGTTACCCTCTGTTACTTTGAGCCCGGATTTTGAGGCGTATTTAGCGTACTTCACATCTTCCCGGATATGATTGAAGTTCACGGCAGATAAAGTATCTCCGTTCAAAACCCCCGGGGCGAAAAGCCGTTTGCTGTCAAGGGCCGGCCCCAGGGGCATGAGACCGTATGAGAGAAATCCACCTTGGGTTTTGCCGTATTCCCAGTATTCAGGGAATCCGCCGGCCACGGCCAGGATGTCCGGAATATATTTTTGATGGATAAAATCCCGGACCTCTGAAATCAGCGCCCTGTAGGATGATATATGGTCCACATTCGGCACCTGGGTACACCCGCCGGGAAAAATCGCCGTGGCATGGGGAAATTTCCCACCGAATATGGCAGAGGCCTTATTGGCCTTCTTCTGTATCTCCATTGATTCGATGTAGTGTTTCAGGGCACCGATGTTCAGTTCGGTATCCCCGATGTATTTCCCCGATAACCTCGGCAGGAAAGGCGCTGCCGGGAATTGGGACTCCGATTTAACTTCGCTGGCCACCCAATCTTTCAGGGCCGCCAGGTCCGGATCTGCGCCCTTGTACTGAAGAATGGCGGTTACATCCACAAAATCCAATGCAGACAACTGATAAAAGTGGAGCAGGTAATCGTAAAGATGGTTGGCCCCCTGGATCAGGTTGTGTAAAATCCGTCCGTTGGGAGGGACCCGCAACTGATACGCACTTTCCTGGGCATATGAAGAGGCAATGGCATGGGCATAGGGGCAGACGCCGCAGATCCTCTGGGTGATCTGCTGGGCATCAAGGGGATCACGCCCTTTTAAAAACGTCTCGAATCCCCTGAACATCTCCCCCATACATCTGGCCTCCCTGATCACGTTGTTCTCCACGATGGTGCTGACATTCAAGTGACCTTCCAAACGTGTAACCGGCCCGATATCAATCTTCATAGCGCTCCTGTATGGCTTTTTGTTCAACAACAGGGTTCGCGGTCCGGATCGCCTTGCCTTTGTCCCCAGGGCGTTTCAAAATCCGCCAATAGGTACACCGGCGCGAATTTCGTATTCCCCTGGTCCACATCTGCGAGACGATGTTGAACCACCTTCCACGATTTTTAAAAACAAGATTTCAATTGGTATTTTTTATTGCGTTAGGAAAGTCTATACCAAATCAGTCTGAATTTCAAAATATTTCAGCTCTTATTTCTAATTCATTCCTAACCAACGTCGGAGACAATGCTTATCACGACTCCCGGTCTGTCCGTCAGAGACGGCTTTACCGGATGTCCGCAGGTTTCATTTCGTAGCCCTCAGTCGTCAGCCAATGAATGCCTTCGTCAAGGGTCTGAAAATATCTGCACTCCCTTTTGTCTTCCTGGGGCAGGGCTTTATCGGTCTGCCATTCTTTCATGGCGGAATCGCCGATAATAAAAATCCAGTTCGACGGTTTTGTGACGGCGGTGGTCTGTATTTCCCGGGCAATCATCTCCTCAGCTTCAGGGGTGTGGAGATGCCAGTCCCGCTTGTCGATGAGAATCGCCCATTTTTTATTTGAATAGAGGGTGGTACAGACCCGGGTCCAGTCCTTAAGATAGGTGGCCGCGACTTTCTCGTCCCAGGATGCGTAGGCCGTTACATGACAGACATCGGCATAGGCCGCGATCTTATAGAAGTTCGTTTCGATATGCATATGTTATCCCCAAAATTAGCTTTTCGGAGATAACCATGCTTTTGAATGAAATGCAATAATCAGTATTATGTATTTTCATACCCAATCTAACGGTTTTTCAGGAATACCGGGGAGGTTTTCCCCGGTTGAATTAAACCGTTTCAAGCCTGAGGTTGGGTGACTCAAACACCTCCACATGTTCCTGGCAGAGAAAAGATTTACGGATACGGGAGGCTTTTACCCTGGCCTTTTCCACGCTGTCCGCAGGAATCTTGTTTTTCTTGTACCACTTGTCCGGATGGGTAAGAAAACGGATGAGTTCTTCTTCGGCCTCTGCTGCGGTTTTGCAGGATTTCACCAGATGGGGGGTGAAGGCGGGGCCGTATTTCTTTTTGGCGATCACCTCGGTCTGCTTCCGGGAATTTTCCCAGAGGTTGTCCGGATCCAGGAGAATGATGGGGGCCAGGGGATTTTCATGGATCTTCATGGAGGTGATGGTGATGGACAATTCTTCGGCACTGCCGTAACCGCCGGTATTGATGATGGGCAGGTTGCTCAGCTTTTGCAAATGGTCCTGCCGGGCCAGGCGCAGGCCTTCCTTGTATTTAATCAGACCGTCGCAGGTGGTCAGGGAGGCCTGGTTTTCCCCCTCCAGTTCAATGGCAATGCCCACGGACACGATATTGTGCTGGCGGGCCAGATCGTTGGCCTCTTTCATGAGGCCGGGTCCCCCGCCGTGGACGATGCCCATTTCGTCTCCCAGGCCTGCGGCCAGACGGTTGATGAGATCCATGGTCAGTTTATTGTCCGCCGCGTTGGTATGGGAGCCGTAGAAGGCGAACCAGTAGCGGACCCGGTCAAAGCGCTCCCAGTCATCCGGTTCCATGAAGCAGCCGTGATAAAAGGAGTATAGCTTGTCGATATCCGGGTCGTAGCGCATGAATTCACACCGGGACTGGGGGGCGTGGCTCAGGTTGATCATATGCTTGATGTAGTCATCCCCGAAGGCCGGGTTTTCCGTATTGATCAGGAAGGTTCTCAGGCCGCTTCTGCGCAGGGCGTCCACCACATCCCTTGCGGGGAATTCCCGGCCGATGAACACCCGTGAGTTGACCCCGCCCAGAACCGAGAGCTTGGCCAGGGTTTCCTTGAATTTCTCATCATCTGTATTGGGGAGGCTGGGGCGGTGCTTTCTCTGGGTACTTTCCACCAGGCAGCTGCGGATGATCTCCAGCTGGGCCTCGCCGTTGGGGTTCAGGGCTCTGGGCACCTGAACGAAGTTGCCCTTGTTCAGAATCATCCCCAGGCAGTTGTTATCACAATTGTTATCAATGATGGAGAACAGGTTGGCGACCTCTGCGTGGGTGAGGAGATCGCACAGGCGGTACCCTTCCTTGACCCGGGTCTTTTCCAGGGGGACGGCCAGGGGGTTGTGGCTCCTGAAAAACCGGATGCGGATGCGTATTTTATCCAGTGTCACCGGGGTATCACCGAAATGGTACAGCTCCACCTGACGGTCCCGGAAAGTCCGGAAGGGATCAAGCAGACGGGCGGGCAGATGGACGATGCTCTGTTTTTCCGGGGTGACCACGGCGTCGATGATGCCGTAAATATCCCCCAGGGAAATCTTAATGGCGCCGATGAAAAGGTCGTTGGGATTCAGCACGGTGGTTGCAAGATCCAGGGCCTGCCGGGAACGGATGGTATTCAAGGCGCTACGGCCCTTCTTCACCACGGCGTTCAGGCTGGACCGGTTCATGGCAGCCGGCTCAAAGCTGTACTGATAGGGGACCAGGGCCACCTCTATATAATCGCATTCCTTTCCGGTGGCGGGATCGGTTTCTGTTTTGATGTCAAATCCCTGATAGTACCCCTTCCCCATCCGGTGGCCCACAAACAATCGCTTATGAAGATAATGCCGGACATCCCGGATGCGCAATTCGGGATCCATGATCACCATCCTGCCGATCTCGTCCCCGGTTTCAAAGAGATCCAGGGCATTTTTCAACAGGGGGTTCATGTTCCGGATCAGCCCCTTGAGCAGCACCCGGGAGCCGTCTACATCGGGTTCGGCAGGTGTTTCCCCGGGCATATGGGTGTCTGTCAAAAGCCCCATC
>JAKSBB010000336.1 GCA_022361315.1 Desulfobacterales bacterium | reverse complement strand
TGTTTCCGGCGGCCGTACCGCCGGCCGGCCGGGCCCAGGCAAAGGAAGAGAAGAAAGAATAACTGCCCCAGCGAATGAAATGAAAAGGCCCGGTGAGGAGGATGCTCCGCACCGGGCCTTATTTATTGGGCCGATATTCTTTAAATCGGATGGAATGCTTAGGCTTGGGTTGCGCCCAGCTCCATACCCAGTTCCAGGGCTTTTTTGTTCATATCCATGAAGTCTTTGGGGATGGTGGTCTCCAGGACTTTGAGGATGGATTCGGGCTTCACAAGTTCGGTGAGTCCGATGAGGGTTCCCAGCATGCAGATGTTGAACACGATGGGTTTACCGATCTCCTTCATGACCGTGTCATACATGGGCAGGGCCACATGGTGGGCCGCCACCTTCTTTTCCATGGTCACGTATCTTTCATCCATGAGCAGCAGGCCGCCCGGTCTCAGGATGGGGGAGAACTTGTTGTAGCTCTCCTGGGTAAGGCTGATCAGGATGTTGGGCTGAACCACCTTGGGAAAGAGGATGTCGGATTCTGAAATCAGGACATCACTCCGGGTGGCGCCGCCCCGGGCTGCCGCCCCATAACTTTGTGACTGGGTGGCATTTTTGCCTTCAAAGATGACAGCTGCCTTGGCAAGGATAATGGCAGCGGTGATCACGCCCTGTCCGCCTGAACCGGAAAATACCAGTCTTAACCGTTCTGTTTCCATTACGCTTTTCCTTTCATTGCAGTCTCGATAATCTCATCATAGGCTTCGCAGTATTCCGGCCGGTCCGTATCTTCAACAAAGATACCCCGCTGGATGAGGTTGGGATTGGTTTCCAGCTTTTTGGCACCGATTTTTACGGTGTTTTTGCGGTAGCCTTCCATCATCGTTGCGGCGTCGCCTTCCTTGTTTTTCCGGCCGTAGTAGGTCGGACACTGGGAGAGGATTTCAACCACGGAAAAGCCTTTGTGCATGATGGCTTTCTTCAGGTATTCCTTGGATTCAGTCGCGTGGAATACCGTGGACCGTGCCACGAAGGACGCACCGGCTGCCTTGGCCAGTTCCACCACGTCAAAGTTATTGTCAATGGTGGAGTAGGGGGCGGTGGTCGCCTTCTTGCCGGTACCGGACAGCGGGGAGAACTGGCCGCCGGTCATGCCGTAGATCCGGTTGTTCATGACAATGGCGGTGATATCGATGTTTCTTCTGGCAGCATGGATAAAATGGTTGCCGCCAATGGCCAGGGCATCGCCGTCACCCATGGGGACGATGGCTTTGAGTTTGGGTCTGGACAGCTTGACCCCTGTGGCAAATGCCAGGGCACGGCCGTGGATGGTGTGCAGGGAGTGGAAATCCACATACCCTGAGATTCTGGATGAACAACCGATGCCGGAGGTCATGACGATATTGTTTTTATCCAGTTCCAGTTCATGGACCGCACGGAGCAGGGCGCCCAGAACGATGCCGTGGCCGCAACCCGGGCACCAGATATGGGGGAAGTATCTGCCCCTGACGTAATCTTTGAAATCAAATTCGTTGTTGGTGCTCATGTTAGACCCCCTTTCCCTGGATCATCCGAAGCGTGGTTTTGATGTCAGTGGGTGAAATCAACTGGCCGTCGATACGGTTGGCCAGGAAAACGTTTTCAGGATTGTCCACCGCAGCTTTAACCTGGGTAACCACTTGGCCCATATTCATTTCAACAACCAATACCGCCTTGGCGTTGGCACATTTTTCCCGGACGATTTCAGTGGGGAACGGCCAGATGGTCTGCAGTTCCAGAACACCGATTTTCATCCCTCTTTTGCGGCGGTTTCTGGCGATGTGTTTGGCGGAACGGGCGGAGGACCCATAGGAAATCAGCACGTAGTCCGCATCGTCCAGCCAGTACTCTTTATAGTAGCAAATGTTTTCCCAGTTGTTGTCAATTTTGTCCACCAGATGGCGGAGCAATTCGCTGACCACTTTGGGATCGTTGTTAGGAAAGCCCCACATGTCGTGGAAAAGACCGGTAACGTTGTAGCGGTGTTCGGCACCGAAGTCGGACATGGGGAGTCTGCCGTCTTCACGGGGCAGGTACGGATGGTAGTCAACCCCCTTGGGAACGGAGGTTCTCAGGCGATCCACCACGGGGATGGCGCCCTGTTCCGGGATTTCCAGCTTTTCCCTCATGTGGCCGATGACCTCGTCAAAGAGCAGGACAACAGGGGTTCTGTAGGTTTCTGCGATGTTGAAGGCTTCCACGGTCATTCTGAACACGTCCTGGTGGTTGGATGCGGTCAGTGCGACGATGGAATGGTCGCCGTGGGTACCCCAGCGGGCCTGGTTGACGTCCCCCTGGCTGACGTGGGTGGGGTTACCGGTGGAGGGGCCGCCCCGCTGTACGTTGGCAATAACGCAGGGGATTTCCGCCATGCAGGCATAGCCCAGGGCTTCCTGTTTCAGGGAGAAACCGGGGCCGGAAGTGGCTGTCATTACTTTGTTACCGGTGAGTGATGCGCCGATGATGGCGGCCATGGACGCGATTTCGTCTTCCATCTGGATGAACTTGCCGCCCACTTCGGGCAGACGTCCGGCCAGATGTTCCGCGATTTCTGTGGACGGGGTAATCGGGTAGCCGGCGAAAAAGTTGATTCCTGCGTACAGGGCACCCTCAACACAGGCTTCATTACCCTGAATAAACCTGATATTCGATGTGTTAGCCATTTTCCCCTTCCTGAGTTTCTTTGATTTGAATTGCCAGATCCGGGCACCGGAGTTCGCACAGCATACATTTTGCGCCTATGCAGTCTTCCGGACGAACCGCTTCCACTTTTCCCCGCCTGTCTAATTCAAGTACTTTCTTGGGACAGAAGTGGACGCAGATACCGCACCCCTTACACCATTCTTTGTCGATTTCGTGTGTGACTGATTTGCCTTTTCCCATAATATCCTCTTAAATAGATAAACTATCCAAAAAACAAGGACCTTGTTAAGTGATTTAATACCCGTTGTCAAGGAATTCTCGCGCCAGAAATAAATAGTATTCATTATTTTTCAAACCACCGAAAAAAGCAAGAATAAAAATATGTTAACAAGTATTTACTGGTTTTTTATTTACGTTTTTGATGTGTCACTAAACGGTCTTACCTTTTTGTTGTTTTGGTTTTGAATGCAAAAAATAAAACACTAATTTTAGGGGTGCCAAGCTAGATAAATTGACGGGGACGATCTGCGAAACTATCGTTTGGATGCATCCGGGATTTACCCAAAGGGGCGCCAATGGTATAAGGAATGCGAATTATAGACAGAACAGGATGCCAAATGAACAAAAGTACCCCCCCTGAGGTCAGCGTTATCATTCCCACATTTAACCGGATCAGTGTGCTCCCCCGGGCTATTGATTCGGTTCTGGACCAGGATCATGACAATTTTGAAATCATCGTGGTGGATGACGGGTCCACGGACGACACCACGGCAGTGCTTGACGGTTATGGGGATGCGGTCCGTGTCATGACCCAGCCCAACCGGGGGGTGTCTGCGGCCAGAAATACAGGGATCCGTAACAGCCGCGCAGCGCTCATTGCCCTTTTGGATTCCGATGACGCCTGGACACCGGGGAAGCTGTCGGTCCAGACCGCATTTTTCAGGGACCATCCGGATGCCCTGATTTGTCAGACCGAGGAAATCTGGATTCGCAACGGCCGCCGGGTCAACCCGAAGCAGAAGCACAAAAAACCTTCCGGCATGATTTTCGAACCGTCCCTGAAGCTTTGCCTGGTGAGTCCCTCAGCCGTAATGATGCGAAGATCCCTGTTCGACCTCAAGGGGATGTTCAACGAGGAATTCACGGTGTGTGAGGACTACGATCTCTGGCTGCGGGTGGCCAGGGACACCCCGGTGCATCTCATCGATACCCCCTGCACGATAAAG
The DNA here is from genome assembly GCA_022361315.1 of Desulfobacterales bacterium. The sequence goes on along the minus strand of JAKSBB010000336.1, from coordinate 1,368 downwards.
TACGGCGGGCATGATGACCAATTGTCCGCAAGCCACTCCCAGGACAAGTACCGGATTAAAAGTATATTGAATCTGGTGCGGGATGGTGTGCTTGATGCGTCCCAGGAGTCTGCGGCAGTGCGTATTCTGGTGAAAAAGGCCAGGGTTTACGGGAACGGTTGCATGAAACGGGGCCGTGAAGCGGAAGGGGCCTTTTATCTGGGGATTGCCGAGGAATACGGCGGGAGAGCTTCCGGTTGAAACGGTTTTACAAGTCTGAAATGATCATCTCTGAAAAGTGAAGGCCGTCCTCGGTCTGGCTCTGTTCCGCGATTTTGCATCTGGATCTTCGCTCAGGCATGGTGAAAGAGGCATTGGGGCCGGTAATCACCTCATCGGCGTTAATACTGCCGTTGACGGTAATGACGGGGACCGGATCGGATTTTTCACTGAATTCCCTCAACCCTCTCTTTTTGAGCACCAGGGTTTTATTGGTTTCTTCTATCCGGCTTATTCTGCGTTTCAAGCGTTCAATGTCCTCGGCATACCGGTCCTGGATTTCAAATGTCCGGTCCAGTTCGTGCTCTGCCCGTTCTGCAACCTTTGCCTGATCCCTGTATGCCTGAATGGCTTCCATGTACGTATCCTGGTTGCCGGCATGCCGCAGTTCCGTAATCCGGTCTTTCAATTCCCGGAGTGTATTCTGGGCGTCTTCCTGGGCTTGGGCCTTTTCCGTAATTCGGCCGTAGAGTTCCTGATCATCTTCCTCCACCTGCCGGATTTCCTCTTTCACTTCTTTGAGTTTCTCCACCGAGGTTGTAAGATGGCTTTCGATCTCAGCTGTCTGGGCGTTTAAATGATCATCCACCCCCACCCTGAACTGGGAGGGTTTGGAGGTGTCCGTACCGATACTGCCCGCCTCCACCCCTCCCTTTGCTGTAATTTTGGAGGAAAGGATCATCCCGTTGGGATTTTCACACGTTCCGGACAAGAGGATGTCGCAGTCGATGATTTCCTTCTGGATGACCAGATCCCCAAAGGCCGTTACTTTTGAATTGTTGATGAACTTGGCGTAAATGCTTCCCCTGCAGACGATGGTGGCATCTGTAATACCGTCGGAAATGTAAAGGTCCCCGGATGCGTCAATGATCCCCCCTTCGATTTCTGCTGCGATCAGGTTGATCCCCTTGACCTGGAATCCGTCCTTAACCGTTCCCCTGACCATGATATTGCCGTTGAAATCCACGTTGCCTGTTTCGAAATCCACATTTCCGTTGATGGGCAGTTCCGGATTTACGCTGATTTCTCCGAAAGGATCCAGGTGGGGTTGCCCGCTGATGGCCGCATGGACGGATAACCCGTCCTCGGATGTCTTTGTGCCGTTTCCGG
>JAKSBB010001211.1 GCA_022361315.1 Desulfobacterales bacterium | reverse complement strand
ACATGGACAGCAGATTGTACCTCAGGTCGGCTGAAAACCGGCTGGTTTTGCCTTCAGGACAGGCAGCCTTGAAGTACTGGTTTCCGTTCTTCATCCAGGTCTCCCAGTCCGGTATCTCAGGAAGCGAAGGTTTTATTTGAAGCATCATCGTCCCTCCTCTGCCAGCGGCTGTGGGAAATCAGAACTTCTGACCAGCAGGTTCCACCACAGTCTGAAGGCCATAAGTGCCTCTGCATCACCGTGCTCACTGCATTTGAAAAGGCTCAGGGAATAGGCCTCTTCAAATTCCTCCGGGGTGAAGTACAGGTTGTTCTCTTTCAATACCCTCTCAAGTTCTTCCCGGCCATTGGTTTTCACCAGTCTGCGCCGCAGGTTGCCGTTTTTCTGTCCTGTTTTGATAAAGGTTAGTGCGTTTCCAATGGTCATTGGGTTCTCCTTAATAAAATGAACTATGACTGATAGTAGGTATAGCAAGTAGAGTGCCATCGCATTGGAAACCCTTTTGAACGCCCGTCAGAAGGTGTTCTTCACTTCAGGGATACCAGGTCCGGAACGCATTTAATCACAAAACTGTATTGCTGCGGCATCAAAACTGTAATAAATGCTCGTTTGGTAATCCACCTCATTGTGAACTAAAGGCTCGGAATAGATTTAAAATTCATTAAAAATTTGGTATAAAGAAAAGTTTGAAATTGTTTCTTTTATTAAGGATATAAGACGGTGAGTATAGAAAAAAGATCAATCCTCCAGAAGGGCAGGGGTAAGACTCGCAAGCTGGCCAAGCTTGAATATGTGTATGAAAAAGAATCCCGGTATTTTGCCCAGGTGGCGGAAAGTGTAAAGGAGCTTGCGGCGAATGAGTTGCGGGCCCTGGGGGCAAAGGATCTGAAGTTTGTATTTCGTGGTATTTGGTTCCGGGCGGAAAAGTCCGTGTTTTATAAAATCAATTATAAAGCGCGGTTGATTTCCCGGGTGCTGGCCCCCCTTGCGGAATTTGAGTGCACGGATAAGGACGGGCTGTATAAGGCGGCCAAAGGGATACGGTGGGAGGAATTTCTCACGCCGAAAAAGACGTTTTCCGTGGTGGCCAACGTTGCCGAGTCAGAGATTACCCACTCCAATTTTGCAGGCCTCCGTGTTAAGGATGCCATTGCCGATTACTTCCGGGACCGGACCAACCGGCGGCCCTCCGTGGACGCGGACAACCCCTGGATCACCGTCAGCCTGCATATTTACAAGAATAAAGCCACCCTTTCCATTGACGCCTCCGGCGGTGCCCTGCACAAACGGGGATACAGGGAAGCCAGGGTGACTGCCCCCATGCAGGAAACCGTGGCGGCCGGCATCATTGCCCTAAGTGAATGGAAGGGCGAACGGCCCCTCTATGATCCCATGTGCGGCTCCGGTACCCTGCTCTGTGAAGCCCTGATGCATTACAGCCGGATTCCTGCCCAGATTTTCAGGGATAGCTTTGGTTTTGAACGGCTGCCGGATTTTGATCCCCAGCTCTGGCAGCGGGTCTTGGCCGAAGCAAAGGCGGAGATCCGTCCCTTACCCGAGGGACTGATCCGTGGCAGCGACGTGGCCGACACCTCGGTGGACGCAGTGAAAACAAACCTCATGGGGTTGCACTACGGCGGAGATGTTCCCATTGAGCAGTCGGATTTCAGGGATTTGCCGCCCATTGCGGATTCGGTGATCGTCACCAACCCGCCCTATGGCATCCGCATGGGCAAAGACCAGGACATGGGCAAGCTGTATAAGGATCTGGGCACGTTCTTCAAGGAAAAATGCAAGGGGTGCACGGCTTACGTGTAGTTTGGCGAGCCCAAACTCATTAAAAAAGTACCCCTGGCCCCCTCCTGGAAACGGCCCCTGAAGATCGGCGGCCTTGACGGAAAGCTGGTGCGTTACGACCTGTACTAAACATTGATTCGGAAAATATATGGAAAAAACTGAACAAAAAACCGCCAATTATACCTGCAATGATTACCGGGCGGAAATGGTCCTTCTGGGCCTCCAGAGGCAACTGGCCCGGCCTGATCTGACACCCGAAGAAAAGGCGGAGCTGAAGGCCCGGATTGTAGAGGCGGAAAAGCAGATGGGTCTGGATTAATTAAATATCCTGCCACCTTATCTCGGATTTAGGTTCCCTCGGCGGGTTTGACAGACGTCGGTGCGACCCGTTATAGTGAAACGAGCTGCACCTGTCGTTCATTCAAAGGGTGTAAAATCTTAAGATGAGGAGGGTGGCCATGCAACTCTCAGGCATCCTGTTTAAACTCATCCCCAAAGGGCTTGAAAAACGGCTCGGGCGGATGAGTATCCGGCTTCGGTTGGTTCTGTCTTTTGGCTTTCTTCTTCTGATGATGGTATTTGCCGGCGGGGCCGGCATTTTTTTACCACTCAGATCAAATCCAGGGTTGAGACCATCTCGGATGTATCCTCCCCTCTGGAGGCTGCGGCCAACCGGCTTGCCGGCGGGGTGCTCAACTCCCAGGTCACCCTGCTTCAACTGCTGTTTTTTACAGATCCGGATGCCATTGCGGACAGCAAAACCCGGCTGTCGGCCCTGCGCAAAGAGATCGAAATCGAACTCTCTACACTCTCCCGCATCGCAGCCGGGACCGGTGAAGATCTTACCACCCAAACCCTTGAAACCCTTTTAAATGATTTTTTCAGCCAGTCTGAAGGGGTGATCTCCGCCCGGCAGACCATGGTCCAGGACCAGACTGCCTTTGCCGCCAAGTTGAACGCCTTTGATACCCACAGATATACATTGGATGACCGGTTGACCCGGTTTCTGGATGCGGCACGGACCGATATCGGGACAAAGGAAGAGAGCGGCCAGAAGCTTGCCATGACGGATACGGCCACCAAAGACGAAGTGGCTGCCCTGTTACTGGATCTGTTCCGTAAGGATCTGCCCCTGCTGTACCGGGCACAGAATCTGAGAACCTTTTTTATCCGGCTGCAGGATATGGTGCGGTCCCTGGTATTGACGGAAACCCAGGCTGATGTGACAGCCATTGAGGCGGAGTTCAAAAGCCTTTTCAAAAAAATTAGTTCCCGGATGAAACGGCTGAACCGCCGGGTTAAAAATCCCGATCATAAAGCGCTTTTCAATGAGGTGACGACTGCCTTCAATGACTTAACCCATACGGCATTGGCTGACGACGGGCTTTTCCGCCTCAAGGATCGTACGCTTTCGTCCGGGGCGCATATCGCCGGAGTAAAGCAGGAAATGGCGGACACCACGGCACAGGTGAAAAAGGCGGTGGATGAGTGGCTGACCCTGAGCGATCAGATCAACACCCGGGTTCAGGAGAGTGCGGCTGACGGGGTGACCCGGTCACTGGTCTATATCTCTGTGATCGTTGCAGCCGGCATCATTTTCGGTATCCTGGCGGCCATGTTGATCATTGTGGCCGTCACCCACGCCCTGACACGGCTTCAGACAAAAGTTGAATCCGTGGAAACCGCCTCTGATTTTTCCATCCGCACCGGATTCGAGTCCACAGATGAGGTGGGCCGGACCGCTGCCGCCTTTGACAGCCTCATGACAGCCATTGATACGGCTGTTCAGGAGGTAAATACCGTCATGACCGCCCTTTCCAAAGGGGATTTCTCCCAGCCCATGACCAGTGAACAGAAGGGCGATCTGGGAACTTTGAAAACCGGGATGAACGCCTCCATAGAACTTTTGGCCCAGTCCATTGCCAGGATCATTGAAATCAGTGAGCAGGTGAAAGCGGATGTGGATGCCGTATCCGAATCCGCCAGGGTGCTGTCGGAGAACACCGAGGCCCAGTCCAGGGCGGTGGACGGGTTTTCATCCGCCATGGACCGGGTGCAGAAGATGGCCAGGGACAATACTTCCCAGTCCCAAGAGGTGCGGTGCATATCCGGCCGGGCCATTGACGAAGTCCTCAAAGGAGAGCGGCAGATGGAAGAGATGCTGGCCTCCATGGAAAAGATCAAGTCCACCTCGGCCAGTGTTGCCGATGTTATCGGTGTCATCACGGACATCGCATCCCAGACTACGCTTTTGGCGTTGAATGCTTCCATTGAAGCGGCCAGGGCCGGGGAGGCGGGCAGAGGGTTTGCCGTGGTTGCGGCGGAGGTGAAGGAACTGGCAGACAGAAGCGGAAGGGCTGCCGCCGATACCGGGGCACAGATCAAAGAGGCCATCGCGGAAATTGATGCCGGGGTGGACCATGCCAGATTGAATGCCGAGGCATTGTCCAGAATCACGGAGATTGTCCGGGAGGCAGATGACCGGGTATCCAGAATTTCAGAGTATTCTGCCGAACAGACCCGGCAGGTTGAAGATGTGTCGGAAGCGCTTACCCGGATGACGGAAGCCGTAACGGAAAATGCGGAAATTGCCGGGCAGACCGCCCGGTCCTATGAAAAAATGGTTGAGCGTTCCGCCCATATGCAGGAGGTCCTGGGTATTTTCAAATTAAAGTAAACCGGGCCGGCTTTACCGGAAGCGTTAAGATCGGCGTGTTCACACGTGCAGGGTTAACATCGGGGCACAACACGGGGATGAATTAATCCGGAATCTGTGGTATTTTGAAATTCTGATCCCGTTTATCATCAGATTTGCGAAAACGAAATGAGGAAAGGCGCGCCATGACAGACGACACCAGTACCTCCGCACCAAAGTCCGGGGAACGGTCCGAGACCCCTTCTGAATCCAAAAATGTATCCATTAAAATTTACCACGAACTGATGGCCAATAAGGTGGAGGAGATCCTTCTGGTTTCCAGCCCCTATGACGCCTTTATCATGGAGGAAGAAGGCCGGCTCTCCCACAGGATTATCAATGAGTATAAGGGGCTGAACCTGTCCCGCCCCCCGAAGCTGAACTGGGTGTCCTCGGCGGACGAGGCCTTCAAGCGTCTGGAGAGAAAGCATTTCGACCTCATCCTTGCCATGCCCAGTCTGGACGGAATGGACGTCTATGAATTCGGCGAGGCGGTAAAAAAACAGCATTCGGACCTTCCCTTTTATCTCCTGCTCCACAACACCTGCGATGTGAATCAGTACATGTGTGCGGACGAGAGTACGGCGGTGGACCGGACCTATATTTGGGGAGGAAATGCCGATCTGCTGCTGGCCATCATCAAGAATTTCGAAGATGAGATGAACGTGGCCTTTGATACGGAAAACGCCAAGGTACGGGTCATCATTATGGTGGAGGATTCCCCCTATCATTACTCCTCATTTTTGCCGGTGCTCTACAAACAGATCGTTCTCCAGACCCAGACCGTCATCGACGAGTCCATCAACGAGGAGCACCGTCTTCTGAAAATGCGTGGCCGGCCTAAGATTCTGGTGGCCCATACCTATGAAGAAGCCATGGCCTTATACGAGCGGTACAAGCCTTACGTATTGTCCGTGTTGTCCGATATGCGGTATCCTAAAAACGGCAAGGAAGAGGCCCATGCCGGACACGAACTGCTTAGCCGGATTAAATCCGAGGTGCCGGATCTGCCGGTGCTGGCCCTTTCCACGGAAGAGGAGAACGCAGAGCTGGTTAAAACCGTTCCGGCCACGTTCATCAACAAGAATTCCAACAATCTCCATGACCAGATCAAAACCTTTTTTGTCACCAGTCTGGGCTTCGGGGCCTTTGTTTTCAGAATGCCCGACGGTGAAGAGATTGCCCGGGCATCCAACCTGAGGGCCGTTGAAAAACTGCTCAACGAAATTCCGGACGAGGCCGTACTTAACCATGCCCGTAAAAATGACTTTTCCAGATGGCTGATGGCCCGAAGTGAAATAGATTTTGCCCTGAGCCTGAAACCCTATACGGTTGAGGATTTCAACGATGCATCCGATCTGAAGAAATTCCTCATTGAAAGCATCCGTACCCGCCGCCGGGGCACCCGTCAGGGATACGTCATTGATTTTGATTCGGACAAGTTGGATTCCGATACCAGCTTCATGAAGATCGGAACCGGGTCTCTGGGGGGAAAGGCAAGGGGGCTGGCATTTATGGCGCAACAGCTCAAGCGGGATAAAACCTTGAGTGAAAAATTTCCGGATGTGGAAATTACCATTCCCCAGACTTTTGTCATTGCCACCGACGGGTTCAGAATGTTTATCGAGGAGAACAATCTCGGCCGGCTCCTGGAGGCCGACCCGGAGCTTGAGGATGAAGAAGTGGTGACCCACTTCATGAAAGCCAAACTCCCGGACCGGATCACCGCCAATCTGGAAGCCTACCTCAAAAGCGTCCGCTACCCCATAGCGGTCCGCTCATCATCCCTCTTTGAGGATGCCCACTACCAGCCTTTTGCCGGCCTCTATCAGACCTATATGCTCCCCAACTCGGACCCCAGCCTGGACCGCCGGCTGGAACGGTTGATTATGGCCATTAAACTCGTCTATGCCTCCACCTATATGAAGGCGCCCCGGTCCTACGCCAGAAGCACCATGCACCGGACGGAGGACGAGGAAATGGCGGTCATTCTTCAGCAGCTTACGGGTATCAAGTATAAAAACTACTTTTACCCGGCCATTTCCGGGGTGGCCCAGTCCTACAATTTTTACCCCATCGCCCATCTCAAGGCGGAGGAGGGAATTTCCTATATTGCCCTGGGGTTAGGCAAGATCGTGATGGAGGGGGAGAAAACCCTGAGATTCTGCCCGAAATATCCCCAGTTCCTGCCCCAGTTTTCCATTGTGGATGACATCCTGGAAAACTCCCAGAAATACTTTTACGCCCTGAAGACCGATGAGTTCCCGGCCCATGAAAAGTTTGTGGGTTCCAATGAAGACCCCACCCTTGCTAAACTGGATTTAAGCGATGCCAAGGACCACCCGGTGATCCGCTCCCTGTCTTCCACCTTTTATCCCCAGGATAACCGGATCCGTGATTCCTATTCGGACAAGGGATTCCCGGTGCTGACCTTTGCCAATATCCTGAAGTACGACACCTTTCCCCTGGCCGAAATCCTCAGCGAAGTCACTGAGATGGGCCGGCGGTGGATGGGCACCTCCGTGGAGGTGGAATTTGCCGTGAATCTGTCGGTGGACGGCCGGAGCCGGCCGGAATTTTCCCTGCTTCAGATTCGGCCCATGGGACAGTATAAGCAGAACCTCGGGGTGGAGATTACGGAAGCGGATATTAAAAAATCTTTCTGTCACTCCAGCCTTTCCCTGGGCAACGGGGAGTACAAGGATATTTACGACCTGGTCTATGTGAATCCGGACACCTTTGATCCGGCAAAAACCGTTGAGATTGCAAAGGAAATCAATTCCATCAATGCCCACTTCAACGGCACGGATCAAAAATACGTCCTTATCGGCCCGGGCCGGTGGGGGTCTTCCGACCGCTGGCTGGGCATTCCCGTGGGCTGGAACGATATTTCCAACGTGGGGGTGATGGTGGAGACCACCATCGAAAGCATCAAGGCGGATCCCTCCCAGGGCTCCCATTTTTTCCAGAACATTACCTCCCTGGGCATCTCCTATATTACGGTACAGGATAAAGGGGATGATTTTATTGACTACGGCTTTTTTTCCTGTCAGGATTGCACCACCACAACCCGGTTTTTGAAACATATCCGGTTTGAAAACCCCATCAAAATCCTGGTGGACGGCAAAACCTCCCATTCGGTGATGATGCCGGATGTCCCGGAACACGGTGTTGATATCATGGACGACATTCCCATAATTGACTGATCGCCATAGACTGATCGCTTGGCCGGTAGTAAGGAATAATTGATGAAAATTCTCATCGTTGACGATGAAAACATATCCAGAAAGATCCTGGCGTCCAAGATGAAGGGGCTGGGAAAGTGCGTTGCCGTGGACAACTCCAGACGCGCCCTTTCCGAACTGAAGGCTGCCGTAAAAAAGGAGGCGCCTTTTGATCTCATCACTCTGGATGTCTCCATGCCCGGAATGGATGGCCAAGAGATGTTGCGGTATATCCGCACCAATGAGATCAGGGATAAGGTTCCCAAAGAAGACCGGGTGAAGATCCTCATGGTTACGGCCCGGATGAACATGAATACCATCAAGGCCTGTATCAAGGCCGGATGCAATGGCTATATTCTGAAACCGGTGAGCCGGGTGCAATT
>JAKSBB010000565.1 GCA_022361315.1 Desulfobacterales bacterium | reverse complement strand
TTAATTCCCATGATCACAACCAGGATCGCCAGCCATTCTTTGTAAGCCTTCATGGGCAGAACCGCAAATACGTATTTACCCAGCCAGATGGAGCCGATGAAGATACCCACACCAAAGGAAAGACCTACGGGCCAGGCCACGCGTTTTTCAACCATAGCGTAGCGGTAGAAGGAACCTAAGGGGGAGAACAGGGTCAATGCCATGTTGGAGGGTTTGAGTACGTTGGCCGCGTTGATACCCACAGGGCCCATGGTGTTGACAACCAGCACCTGGAAGGCCGCCATCAGCATACCGCCGGCAGCACCGATCATGGAGAAGTAGGTACCCACAAGGATGGCACCGATCACGATCCACAGCGGGTTCATGTAACGGTAGGCTTTGCTCAGCCAGAAACCATTCTTCTCAATCTTGTATTCACTGGTCTTTGCGCCGTTGACGTATACGTCAAATTCTGTCTCCGGGGGGGTGTGGCGGAAAGACTTGAAGGAAACCGTATACTGGCCGGTGGCTTTGTCCAGGTTGACCTTGGTGCCCTTGTCCCAGTAGTTTCCGGAGGCTTCGTCGGTGATAACGGTTCTGGAGAAGATGACGACCTTCCCGATTCTGTTACCCTCTTTAACGATGGTGTTGATGCCGTAGTTGTTCTCGTTGGCCCAGCGCAGGAAGTTCCACTGTTTGTCAGAGGTGATGGGCCCCATCATGGCGCGGGCGTCGGCATCGACGTCGTTGAACTTCTTTTTCAGGTAGAACATGGTGGTGGAGTAAATCCCGTTGCCTTTACCCAGAAGTACGGAGGGACCACCGAATTTTTTCTTGTCCACCTTGCCGAATTTTTCCGGGGCATTGGTGATCAGGTAGTACAGGGGCGGAATGGAGGTATCCATGTCAAAGGCACCCTTTTTAACGGTTTTCTTGAACTTTTTGACTTCGTGAACACCGTCGGTGTCTTTGGGGGCGAACATGTCTTTCTGGGAAATGGTCAGGTACAGGTCCTGGCCGGGTTCGATCTGACCCTTGATTTCAACCACGTCACCGGCTTTGTAGCTGGCGGCAGAAACAGAGGCCGTGCCTGCGGCAAAGGCAGATGATGCGGATAACATCAGGGCAGTCAGAAGCACTGCCAGACAGGTAAAGGATTTTTTCATAGCTCTCTCCTTACAAACAAATTTAGGGTTAATACGTTTTATAAATTAAAATATCTGGCAGCCAGTCTGGCCCCCAGGATACTTGTAATGCCTGATACGATCATGTAGATGGCCAGATCCGTTACGGTCAGTAACAGCATAGACCCGGAAAGCGGCCCTGCCACCCGGACCAGTGCGAAAACAGCTGCCCCCTGCCCCGCCCCCATCACCAGGGGGAACAGGTAGCGGCCCCGGATATTTTCCCTGAGGGTATCCACCAGCTGAAATCCGGTCATGGCACCGGTAAAGGCCACAAATACGGGGATGATGAATACCACCTTGTCCACGGTGAGGAAGGTGGTGCAAAACAGGGCCAGAACAACGACACCGCCGATACCGCTGGCCAGGGATTTTATACTTGCAAGGGTCATGTGGTTCTCCTTTATTTCGTGGCCTTTATGGTTTGGGCCTTTATTTCCTGATGTGCTGGGTCTCGGTAACAGCCCGGTCCGACATGAGTTTGGCGCAGCCGGTACACAGGTGATGAACCGCCTTGGTGTGGGGATGGTCATCGGTGTGGGCCTCCACATGGGCCAGAAAATCGCTGGTGGCGTAAAGGTTGCCACAGGCCTCGCACCGCTCCAGCGGCAGCCGGCTGACCACCTCGTCTTTGATGGAAACGGTTCGAACACCGTCTGCGTCACTGACCTGCATCACTTTGGTGGGACAGAGGTTGGCGCAGGTGCCGCAGCCGATGCAATTACCTTCCCCGGGCACCACACGGCTGCCGGTATCGGTTTTCACCATCTTCAGCGCCCTTGCCCCCACCACATCGTTGCAGACCCGGACGCAGAGCCGGCAACGGATGCATCCGTTGGGCATCGGCGGGACCGGAACGTTAAAGGCATCAGCCAGTTCCCGGATACGTTCGGAATCCGGGGCCAGGTTCAGGAGTTTGGCAAAGGCCTTTATGCGATGTTGCACCACCAGGGGCGAATCGGTTTTGATCACAAGCCCCTGTTTCACCTTGAGGATACAGGACAGCATAATCACCTGCCGGCCTGACGGAGAGGCCACTTCCACCCCGCAGAGTTTGCAGGCCCCGGACGGTTTCAGGGCCGGATGGTAACAAAGATGGGGAACGGCGATGCCGTTGGCCCGGGCCGCCTGGAGAATGGTGGTGCCTTCCTCGGCAGTGATGGGGGTATCGTCTATGGTAATCTCAATCATGGGCTGCATCCTGCAGATCGGTAATATAGTCTTTAAGGTAGTGGAGTTCCCGGGTCAGCGCTCCCACATGGGCCTTCACCAGGTCTTCCAAAGCGATGATACCGGTGATCTGTTTATCCTCTATCACCGGCAGATGGCGAATCCGGCCCCGGATCATCATGGCCATGGCGTCATCCACGGAATCCCCCGGCTCCGCCACAATCAGATCCCCCGTCATCACCTGTTCAAGAAAGACGGCGGACAACGGTTTATCCGGAAAGCGGGTATGACAGCGGACCAGGTCCCGCTCGGTGAAAATTCCCGCCGGACGGTTTGTTACCCCATCCATGACAATGACGGCCGAGGCATCGGCCCCGGACATGAGCGCCAGGGCATCGGCAACGGTCTGGGTCCTGTCCACGGACAGACACCCGCTGATATCCGGCAGATCCCGTACCCGCATTACTCGGCGTCCCCCTGGTCCTCCAGCCGCCGCAGACAGTCCTGGGGCAGCCGGTGGGTCCCTTTGCCCTCCAGGCTGATCTCGATGAGTGCATCCGGATCATTCACCGTGGTATCCGGATCGGTTATGTAGCCGTGACATCCCACAAAATCATCCATATAAGACTCCCAGGCCTCATCGGTCGATTTTTGGAAAACTTCGATTTTGTCACCTCTCTGGAATTCCATAATTCCTCCTTAAATCCCTACCTTTTCTTACACCATGGGCAGGGGGCCGTCCGGAGTACCGGATGCCGCCCCGTTCCGGCGCTGGCAATTGTTGCACAGCAGCCGGCTGTCCGTTGTGGGTGAAATGTTTCTGGTTTTTCTGGAAATAAACCGGGTGTACTCGGCAGAGCCCATTTTGGCACCACAGCCTTCGCAGTATTGTATGGCCTGGCTGTTAAGCACAGTTCCACAGAGCAGCAGACGGCGCTTGCCGTCCTTTTCATCCATGACCAGGGCCTTATTCTCGCAGTTGGCGGCGCAGGCCCCGCAGGTAATACAGTTTTCCGCCGTGGCCCTGAAATCCGTGGGCGACTGGGCGTCAAACTCAAGATACCCCAGGCGAAGGGCATTGATGCCCATTTTATCCCGGCAGATTTCCACGCACTTGCCGCAACGGCGGCAGATATCGCACCGCAGG
>JAKSBB010000292.1 GCA_022361315.1 Desulfobacterales bacterium | reverse complement strand
GGAGGGCTTCCCATATTGCTGGCTTTTGATTTAGAAAACAACCTGATTGATTTGCGCTCAGCGCAGGTCTTTTCCCCGGTGAATGGGGTATGGGAAGAACTTGCTGACATTCCGGAGGAACTTGCCCCGGTATCGGAAACGGATGCGGTCGCCCGCCTGCAGCAGGATGGCTTATGTCGCATCCCCATCGGAATTCTTGGCGGCCGAAATGCATCGGACGAGCAACTTGCAGTTGCGTTGGAATTGGGAACCCTTATCGCTCAGATGGGGCTGACCCTGATCTGCGGCGGGCGCCAAGGGGTCATGGAGGCCGCTTGCAAGGGGGCGGCAGAAGCCGGCGGCATCTGTGTGGGCCTACTGCCCGATGAAACGCCCGATAAAGCGAACCCCTATGTTACCATTCCGTTGGCCACCGGGATCGGTGTGGCCAGAAACGCAATCCTGACACGAACGGCCCTTTGCCTTGTGGCCATAGGCGGAGGATACGGCACCATTTCAGAAATTGCCTTTGGCCTTCAGTTTAAAAAAAGGGTGATGGGTCTCTCTGGGGCGCCGAACATTCCGGGTATACTTCCCTGCCGCAGTCCGAAAGAGGCAGCCGTCCGAATTGCCCGTGTGGTACTGAATCGGCCCCAATAGCCGCCGCTGCCCCCCTTGTCAAAAAAGAACAGGGATAGTTGCTGCTCCCAAAAAACCCGTGCATCAATCCATACTGTGAAAAATCGACATGCACCCATTTTTGTGCTATTTTAAGTCTTATAAAAGAGTAAAAACTTGATGCACTGCGAATCGCTAATTTGTGATTTTCTTCCAATTGATGGTACCCCTGAAACCCTGACAATAAGAAATGGTCAAAGGAGGTCGTCAATGTCCCCTAAGAAAAAATCAGATCGTTCAAAACTGCCTCGGCAAGAACTGAAATTAATGCTTAAACTGATCGGCACCTTGAGCCGTTCAGGGATGGCTGCCGGGAATAATGGTGATTTCGATTCAGCCTTTCACAATTGCAACCGGGCACTTCTATTGGCCATGCAAATAAATAAGAAATGCCTTGTGGCCAAACTTCTCAATAATCTTGGTATACTTTACTATCAATACGGTGCATGGGATCAGGCACTTCTATCCTATGAAAAATCCATGCGTATTGTTACCAGGCATTATGGTCAACAAAACGTTCTTTATAAAACCATCCAAAAAAATATCACCTGTTTATTCTCATAAGGCACGCATAAGTAAATCGTCCTCACATCAAATGAAAGTCGCGGGGTTGGGGTTCTATAGTTGATATTCGGATACGATTTGTTTAGGATCATTGCCTTTGACAAAGAGCAGAAACCATTTGATGAACAAAATGATTCGGCAAGAGAACATTATCAACAGCTTGCCGACAGAGGACCTTGATCCAAAATGATTGAGTTATCGAAATACGAACTGATGAATAAAGCACTACATGATCCGGACTGGACAGCGAAAGCCGATCTGGACTTTAACATTGAAGACTGCTGGATCAGTGAGCGGATTGGCGACCATATCAAGTTCAACAAGAATTACCTTGAGTATGTGGTGGCAGATGACCACAAGAAAGCCCTGCTCAAGTTGGTTGACATGCCGGATGGTATGTATTCATTGACCCATTCCGTTAAGGTCGATGGTGTTAGCTGCGAACAGTTTGAAGTCATCTTAAAAAAAGAGAAAACATTTTTCGCCTCGGGTATACTTGTGAAATAAAAAGAACAATCGAGGGATCCCCCCACAGCCCGGCTGCAACACCGTGTTGCAGCCGGGCCGGGGTGGACCTTATGAAACTATCTCAGCTCCAGCCACCCCTGCTTCAGGTCTGCCAGGGTGGTATTCGAAGGACGGTAGGATTCCATGCCCAGGTGCTGTTGGACCAGAAGACGGTATCCCAGGCGGTCCAGGTGCCTGCCGCCGCCGGTGTCCGGGACAATGGTGCAGAAGCAGTTTTCTTCCTCGCAGAGCCGGGATTCCACGGTTCGAAGAAAGGCCCGGGCAACCCTTTTTTCAAGATCCGGGCAGAGCAGAATGCCGTCGGCCTGGAAGTAACGGCAGCCATGGGCCGCACGGACTTTGTGTCCGAAATACAGGGCCTCTATCCGCTGTCTCCTGTTTTTTCCGGTGTGAACCAGGGCATGGAAACCGGCGGGGCCATAGGTGTTTTCCCGCCACCTGGACAAATCCTCTGCAGTGGGAATAAATTTACAGCCGTTTTTATCCCGGTAGCGGTTTAGAAATTCCATGTATGCATCCGTCCTGCCGGAAGAGAATGTCTCAATACGGAAGCCGGCGGGCAGGCCGGCAGCAGGGAAGCGGACATCGTATCCTGTCCGTATCTTCAGGGCCATCCTTTCAACCGGGTTTAGAGGTAGGTTGACCACGGCGTTATCATAATCGAAAATACGGCTCATGAGACGTATGGGCATGAGGCCGTGGGGATTTGGCTTTTTCATGGCAAAAATCTGGAAGGAGGAACTGGAGGTGTTATGGCGGGTGTCATACCAGACCAGTGAAAAATCAAGATTATTTTCCTTCAACGCCCATTTGAGTTTCAGGGACAGCCACTGGGCGATGCCCAGACCGCGGTATTCCGGATGAACGGAAAGCCCGGTTTCAATGGCATAGTGAATATGTCTTCCCCTGTGTTCATACTTTCGTTGAAAATAGACCACTGCGCCCAGTATTTTCCCTTCTTCTGTCAAAACGGCTTTGCCCCGAGGAGCCTCTCCCGTACTCCAGTTTAAAAACGCTGGTGTGAACACTATGCGGTTTTCGCTGCCGTAGTCCTTCGTCCAGCACATCTCTATAAATTGTGACAGGGTTTCACTATCCAGGGATGCCCGGTCAAGGGAAATACAGCGCATGGCCTTCAGTTCGGGATGCTTTTCCATGACTCTTTTTTCCTGGTCTGCGTAGGTGTTGTACTGTTGTTTCATTTGATACCTCCGATTCGTTTTTTGAGTTTTACGGCGGGAATTAAAAGTCTGGCCAGGCCTCCGGGTACCCTGTAGGTATCCAGAAGTGCAGGGATGGTGGGGGATCCCCAGTATTCCACGGCAGGCCCCAGGGGAGCGAAAGGCAACCCCCTGTGCAGGAGCTTTTCAAACACCCGGCTGTCGGCGGCCAGCATTAAATACCGGATAGAATGCTCCCAGGCAAAGGTAAGGGTCCGGCTGGTGATGGTGCCCCATGCTTTTGTATCCCTTTGTTCGGGAGCCACCGCCATTGTGGCGGCATCCAGGCATCGCCTGGCAGGAATTTTCAGGATGTTTTCCCAGGCCTCCGGATAGAAGAACAGGGTTTGCTTGCCTTCGCGGGATCCTCCGGGAACATATGCCGGAGACCTGTGGGAACGCTCCAGGCACTTTCCGCAGGCAAGTGTGGGAAAATATCCGGGCTGCATGTCTTTGGATGAATTCAACACCAATCTTGACGCCCCTGTGACAGCAAGATCCCTTCCTTTGGACAATACAAACACAGACGCCTGATAGTCGTCAAAATCGTCAATGCGATACTTTCCTGTGTGTTCAATATAGTTACAGGCCTTGAACACCTCAAATTCAAGGGTTTCACAGTCCCCCCACAACGGGTCGTCACAGGAGGTGATGATGTGGGCGCCCTTTTTCAGCAGTTGGTTTAATTCCCAGGCCATTCATCCCTCCTTTCTCCGGTGAAATATATCTTGGGAATCCGGGCACCGTTGAATCCGGTATCCTTGTCCCTGGCGATGTAATCCAGGGTGTAGGCACCGGTGTTGGCAAAGTAGACCCTTGAACTCAGACGGGGGTTTTGATAGTCCACCCGGAGCCGGGGTAGTTCGATATTCCGGCAGATGATATCCGTGCCTGCGCAGGTGGGGCCACCGAGATCATACCGGATCATCTCCCTTTCCCTTCCCGGGGCATTGGTCCGGAGGGCGTAATGAAATCCGTCGCTGATTTCCAGGATCTCCATGAACCCGGCAAAGACGGACATGTCAAGGACCGCCCGGGAAACAGGTTTTTCCTCCCTCACCTGGATTACCGAAGCGCAGGTGTAGGCGGCATCCCCCACAATAAACCGACCCGGTTCCATATAGATTTCCGGGCGGTGGTCAAAATACCTGTCCAGGCCGGCCTTAATGGTTTTTCCCAATGCGATGATGTCCGGTGCCGGGGTCTGGTAGGGAACCGGCAGGCCGCCACCGAGATTCAGGAACTGCAGAAATGGATAGGCCCGGAACAATTCGGCCGCTTCTTTTATGGCCGTGTCCCAGTTGCCGGGATCGCAGCATTGGGACCCCACATGGAAGGTGACCCCCACGGGGCGCAGGCCCTTTTTCGCGGCCAGGGCGATCAGAGCAACGGCGGTGTCAAAATCCGCTCCCAGGCGGTCCAGCTTGAACCGGCTTCCGTCACTGCTTTGGCACAGCCTGACATAGACTTCCGCCCCGGGGGCATTTAAACGAAGGTTTTCAATCTGCTCCGCCGAATCAAAGCAAAACCGCTTTATCCCCATGGCGAAAAGAAATCCCACGTCCTGGGCGGAGGAAATCGGGGAACTGTTAACGATGGGATGACGGGCCAGGCCCAGGCGGTTCAGGATCAGCCACTCATTTTGATTGTTGATCTCGAATCCGCAACCGGTTTCCCCGATGGTGGTAAGCACCTCGGGCAGGGAGTTGCACTTTACTGCATAAAACAACAGATCGGGGCGGACGATTTCCCTGAGGGTGTTTATATTTTCACGGATCTTTGACAGGTCAAACTGGAAATAGGGGGTGGTGCGCCAGTCAAGGACACCGGTCTGTACCGGTGACAGCCAGCTCCCTGGCCGTGTCAGCGGCGGGGGCGACGTGTGCTCCGCTCGGTCCTTGGGATTAACATGCCTTTGTTTTGTTTTTGCATTTGCCATGGAAATACTCCTTTTAAAAATGAATTGACGTCCGGGGGCCCCCCGGATCAGGGGTTATGACTTTCCGGCATCCGTCCTGTAATGGCAGGACGCCGTAAGGGAACGTAACTTTGATACAGATGGTGTTGCGCAGCGGTTGAATTAAACCGGAATAAGGTGACAAATCAGGATGAAGAGAGACTGCCCTCTATATATAGTCTTGTGATTGTTTCGGGAATGGGGGGACTGCGGACCAATACGGGGCAACCGGGAACCTCGAAGTGATATGAATTAAAGCGGATTCTCATTCAAGGCCCGGAGAATGAAGGGGTAAACGTATTTTGTTTATGAAACAGACACTTCTAAGCAAATCACTATTATTTTAAAGTGCAGGGAGCCTAATGGCAGATGTGCAATATCACGCGCAGGGCAGGTGGATGGTGGCTTTGCATCCCTTGCCCGGTGATGATTCAAGGGAGAACCGCCCTCCGGCAAACTTGACCCTGTCCTTGATACTATAAAGTCCGTAACCGGTTTCACCCGGATCATTAAACGCCGTTACTTCTGATGGCTCAAACCCGATGCCGTTGTCATGGATGCTCACCGTCACCAGGTCATCACTCTGGGTATACCCCAGGGTGACATGGGTGGCCCGGGAATGTTTGATAATATTAAAAAAAAGCTCCTGGGCCACCCGGAACATCAGGATACTGTTATCTTTGCTTACAGGGACGTCAGACGGCCACATATCAAGTTCAACACTGACAGCGTTTTCAGATTCTATTTTTTCCGCCAGCCATATCAGGGCATCAAAAAGGCCCAATTCATGAAGTACCGGCGGACTCAGATCATTGGTCATGGCACGGGTTTTTGCAATGGCGGACTGGATGTATGCATTGAGTTTTTTCAGGTCCTCAACCGCATGGGAATTCTCCGGCCTCGACAACAGCATGGCGGTGATCATCCTGGACAGGGCCAGTTCCTGGCCCAATCCCTCATGGAGCTGATCAGCCATCTCTTTTCTCTGTTTTTCCTCCATAAGGATCAAATGGGCATTTAAGGTGCGCAGGTCGCGGGTTCTCCGGCTCACTCTTTCTTCCAGACGAATCTGGGAATCTGTCAGCATCCTGGTTTGCCGCTGTATTTCTATCTCCATTGAAATAAGGGTGTTGCTCATTTTCTTGAACAGGGGAAGTGCAAAGGCGATTCTTAAAAACACAGTGCTCACCAGGCCCTTTAAAATGCTGAAGCCGCTTCGTTGCGGTCCGTTGATACGGATGTGATATTCGCAGTAGGGATCCCCGTTTAGTTCGCAAAAGGGTTCCGCTACAATTTCGGCAAACTCCTTATGGATCCCGGCCATTCTGGGGGTTGCCTCCAGCATCCCTTTGGTTAACTGATCATCCATTTCCAGGGCTTCGTCCAGAAGATCTTCCCCAAGGTCGCGTATCAAACGGGCCCTGTATTCAGGTTTTGTTTTTTTTCTTATGACAATCAGGTTGCGGGTCCATTTCCGGGGAACGGACTCCAGCTCTATAATGGAGTTGAAATTTTCATTGAATTTAACCAGGCTGTTATAAACAAAACGAAACCCCAGAACCTCCCAGACAACCATCTGTAAAAAAACTCTTTTGATAACCGTTCTGCCGATGACCCGTGCCCCGAGCGACCCTTCTCCCAGGATAGCGATGGCATATGCACCCACCAGACGGCTTAAATGGGAGTTGATCCAAACATGTTCATTCATCACCCGTTTTTTGAATTCATCCACGGATTCAACCGTCAGGAGATGATTCTCCACAATATGACGGATAAACGCCGCCTTCTCATGGTCGCCTTTACATACCCCCACAAGATCAATGGCCAGGATCATATATTTTGCAGTGACTTCTTCGGGATAGAAGGGCGTGTCGATTTTCCCTATCCTCCGGATCATTTTGCTTTCATTCTGAATTTTCTGAAAATCAACCATATTGGAACTCTCTACCCTGATCACAGACAGGTTCGAAGATGATACGATTCGGATTAATGTTGTTTTCCATTGATTTCAATCCAAAGGAAGAACCATCCTGTGTCGGAAAAATCAACGGGTGTAATTGTGTCTTCCTATAATGAAGGTAAAGACGACAGAAATCAAAGTATTTCGTGGCAGTGTTTGACCCGGGCATCCTCATCATCGCAGACAATCGTAAACCAAAATCAAAAATTCACCGATTTCGCCCGGGTTTTCTTTGACACATCGAACGCGTTTCCCTCTCCAAAAAAATCAGACGATACCTTATTTGGCAGCACTTGGGAAAAATCATTTGCCAAAATCGCGTTATATTGTAAACTTCACTTTATGTGATCTGCTACTAAGAGGGGGATATAATATTGAAGCCGACGAATATCAATGATCCAGAATACTTTCACAGGGTGATCGACTGCCAGTTTGCCTGTCCCGCCCACACCCGGGTACCGGAGTATATCAGGCTTATCGCCGAGAAAAAATTCAACGATGCATATATGATCAACTGGGAATCCAATGTGTTCCCGGGCATTCTGGGCCGGATCTGCGACCGCCCCTGCGAGCCGGCCTGCAGGCGGGGCCGGGTGGAGGAAGACCCTGTTGCCATTTGTCGTCTCAAACGGGTCTGCGCCGACAACAAGGAGGAAATCCTTGCCCGCATGCCCGAAAAAGTAACAAAGAAAAACGGTAAACGTGTGGGTCTCATAGGCGGGGGGCCGGCCTCCCTGACCGTGGCCCGGGACCTGGCCCTGCTGGGGTACGAGATAGACCTCTACGACGACCAGTCCAAGGCCGGCGGCTTTGTCAGAAGCCAGGTGCCCTCGTTCAGGCTGCCGGAAAAGGTCCTGGATGAAGAGATCGGTTTCGTGATGGACCTGGGGGTCACCCCCCATCTCAACAGCTATGTGTCCAGCCTAAAAGAATTCCTGACCAAAGGCCACGACGCGGTATTTGTCGGCACCGGCGCCCCCCGGGGGCGTGATCTGGACCTGCCGGGCCGCCAGGAAGGAAAAGCCTCCATCCACGTGGGCATCGAATGGCTGGCCGGGGTCCAGTGGGCCCATGTTAAAAAATCCGGTCCTACCACCCTGGTCATCGGGGGTGGCAATACAGCCATGGACTGCTGCCGCACCGCCCGCCGCCTGGGCGGGGAAAATGTAAAGGTCATTATCCGGGGCCCCAAAGATAAGATGAAGGCCTCCCCCTGGGAAATCGAGGATGCCGTCCACGAGGACATCCCCATCCTGGAATATCTCTCCCCCAAATCCTTTGTGGTGGAGAACGGAAAACTCACCGGTATGAAGTTCGAAAACCTGGCCGAAGGCGCGGACAAAGAAGAGGTGCTCATTCCCTGTGATGAGGTATTGCTGGCAGTGGGCCAGCAAAACGCCTTTCCCTGGATCGAACCGGACATCGGCATCGGATTTAATGAGTGGGGCCAACCCAATGTGGACCGTGTCACCTTCCAGTCCGACCTCCCCCATGTCTTTTTCGGCGGAGATGCCGCATTCGGCCCGGCCAACGTGATCACGGCCGTGGCCCACGGCCATGAGGCCGCCCTTTCCATAGATCTTTTCCTCAGCGGGAAAGACCTCAAAGACAGGCCCCACCCGATCATTGACCTGGAAGGCCAGAAAATGGGGATGAAGGACTGGCTATACTCCAGCCAGGTCTCCGACGAGGAGCGCCAGAATGTGCCCATGCAGCCAAAGGCCAAATCCATAAAGGACCGGCTGCTGGAAGTGGAACTGGGCTTTGACCAGAAACTGGGCCACAAGGAGGCCCACCGCTGTCTCAACTGCGATGTCCAGACCGTTTTCTTTGTGGAGGAATGCATTGAGTGCGACGCCTGTGTGGATGTTTGCCCCACCACCTGTATCAACTTCCTGGAAAACGGGGATGAGGACGACCTGCGGGAGCGGATCGCCATTCCGGCCAAAAACAAAGAGCAATATCTCTATGTGTCCGGGGAGCTGCCCACAGGCAGGGTCATGGTCAAGGACGAAGATGTCTGCCTCCACTGCGGTCTGTGTGCGGAGCGCTGCCCCACCGGGGCCTGGGACATGAAAAAATATACTTATATCACAGCAAAGGCAGGAAAAAATGAATAAACTGGCCAGTGTGAACGATTTTGTGATTCGGTTTGCCAATGTGAATGGGTCCGGCTCTGCCAGCGCCAACAACCTCTTTGCCAAAGCCGTCTTCCGCATGGGGGTACCGGTCAGTCCCAAGAACATCTTCCCTTCCAATATCCAGGGGCTGCCCACCTGGTACGAGGTCAGGATCTCAGAAAAGGGCTATCTGGGCCGCAGGGGGGGATATGATTTTATTGTGGCCATCAACGGATCCACCCTCAGAAAGGATTATGACGACCTGCTCCCGGGCGGGTATTTTCTATACGATTCCACCCGTTCCCTGGACCATACCTACGACCGGGAGGACATCACCCTCATCGGCATCCCCTTAACCCGGATCTGCAACCGTGAAATTTCGGCTCCAAAGCTTAGGCCCCTGCTGAAAAACATTATCTATGTGGGTGCCCTGGCCGCATTGTTTGACATGGACTTTTCCGTGCTCACCGATGCCATCACCAAGCAGTTTGCCAAAAAACCCAAACTGGCCGAGCCCAATATCAAGTGCCTGGAAATCGGTTACAACTGGGTCCAGGAACATTTTAACGGCATCTGTGACCTCAAGGTAAAGGCCAGCACCGCCCTTGACCGCCATATCCTCATGGACGGGAATACGGCCGCAGGCCTGGGCGCCATGTACGGCGGCGCTACGGTAGCCGGCTGGTATCCCATCACGCCCTCCACCTCGGTGGTGGAAGCCTTTGATAAATTCACCCGCAAATACCGGGTGGACGAAGATGGCAAGCGGCGGGCCGCCGTCATCCAGGCCGAAGACGAACTGGCCGCCATGGGCATTGCCCTGGGAGCCGCCTGGAACGGGGCCAGGGCCTTTACCGCCACTTCAGGCCCGGGGGTTTCACTCATGAGCGAGTTTTTAGGGCTGGCCTATTTTGCCGAAATTCCCGTGGTCCTCATGGATGTCCAGCGGGTGGGGCCCAGCACGGGCATGCCCACCCGGACCCAGCAGTCGGACATCATGGCCTGTGCCTATGCCTCCCACGGGGATACCAAGCATGTTCTGTTGCTGCCTTCCACTCCTGAAGAGTGCTTTTCCATGGCCGCCGACAGTTTTGACCTGGCCGACGCCCTTCAGACCCCGGTGATCTTCGTTTCGGACCTGGATCTGGGTATGAACGACCACGTCACCCTGCCCATGACCTGGGATGATAACCGGACCTACAACCGGGGCAAAGTCCTGGATCACGACCAGCTGGAAGCCTTAACCTGGAAATGGGGCCGCTACCTGGACCATGACGGGGACGGCATCTGCTACCGCACCCTTCCCGGTACCCACCCGGACAAAGGGGCTTATTTTACCCGGGGCTCTTCCCATGATGAATACGCGGCCTACACCGAGTACGGTACGTCCTACAAGCGGTGTATGCTCAGGCTGTCGAAAAAATGGGAGACCGCAAAAACCATGGTGCCGGAACCCGTTATCAACACGGTG
>JAKSBB010000473.1 GCA_022361315.1 Desulfobacterales bacterium | reverse complement strand
CCGGGCCAGCAGTTTCTCCTCTCCGATGAATTTCAGGGCAAGGGTCAGGGTATACACCTTTGAGATGGACTGGATAGAAAAACGCTCCCCGGCATCCCCGATGGTGTATATGTCCCCGTCCAGGGTGTGGACGGCCATGCCAAACCTATCCGCAGGGACCGACGCCAGTTTAGGAATATAATCGGCAACCTTTCCAGCGGCCAGTGCCGGTGTCACCTCTTGGTGAATCTCTCTTAAAATCCGGTCGTAATCCACAATTCCCCCTTCTTTTATTTCTTCGGCTGATCGGTCATATCATTTATCGGTGAACCCGGGCAAGTGTGACCAGGCAAGTAGATTGGGAACGTTTACCCATACACCTTCCCATGCTATGATGCCCGCCTGAATTATAAAATTAAAGGATTGATCATCATGGAAGATTCAAACTGCCCGTGTATCAGCGGCCGTCCTTATACCCGTTGCTGCGGACCATATCTTGCCGGCGACAAGCTGCCGCCAACTCCGGAAGCCCTTATGCGCTCCAGGTATACGGCTTTTGTGAAAAAAGATGCGGACTACCTGGTGGCAACCTTTGCCCCGGAAAAAAGGGCAGGAGACGCTGCGGAGAATCAGTTACGCCGGGATCTTGAAACCACCATGGCTTCCACACGCTGGGTCGGGCTGACGGTGGTAAAGGCCGGCGGAGATCAGGTGGAGTTTGCGGCTTTCTATCTGCAGGAAGGCGGACTGGGGCAACTCCATGAACGCTCGAATTTTATCCGGGAGGAAGACCGCTGGTATTACCGGGACGGAGAGATGCTTCCCCCTGTTAAATTGTCCAGAAACCAGCCCTGCATCTGCGGCTCGGGATTGAAGTTTAAACGCTGTCACGGGTAGGTAAAACCGCCTCCCTGCATATAAACGCTGAAAGAGAAATATATGAGTCATTATCTGATGATGGGGCTGGTACTGGGATTGTCCGCCGGCCTGGCACCGGGTCCCTTGCTGACCCTGGTGGTGTCCGAAACCCTGGCCCACGATATGCGGGCGGGTATCCGTGTTGCCCTGGCACCTTTGATTTCCGATCTACCCATTGTGGTCATTACCATGCTGGATTTGGCCGGACTGTCGCAGTTCAACACCGTCCTGGGCGTCATTTCCCTGGTGGGGGGCGCAGTAATTCTCAAAATGGGCTGGGCCGGTCTGAAAACCACCGGGGTGACCCTGGATTATTCGAATAAGGCCCCAAGATCCCTGTCCAAAGGGGTGCTGGTGAATGTGCTCAGCCCCCATCCCTACCTGTTCTGGATCTCCGTGGGCGGCCCTGCCGTGAACCGGGCCTGGGAGATTACTCCCGCCGCTGCCATCGGCTTTGTTTTCCTGTTCTATCTGCTGCTGGTGGGATCAAAGGTGGTGCTGGCCGTTCTGGTGGCCAGGTCCCGGTCCTTTTTGACCGGCCGGGGATACATCTGGACCATGAAGGGGCTTGGACTGATGCTCTGCGTCCTGGCCTTGTTTCTGGTGAAGGAAGGGTTGGTGTTGCTTGGTCTGATTTGAACCGGAGATAAAAAAGCCTGCCCGGGATGTCCGGGCAGGCTGCAGAGATACATAAGGTGGGGGATCAGAAGTCAAACTCCCGGGAGGTCACGGTGTGTTCCATCCGCTGAATCCGCCGGTCGATATTATCGAACTTCCGTTTGATCCGTTGTATGGCCGACGCCCTTGACGTGGTGTAGGACTGGTAAAATTCCTGGTCGGTTTCATTTTCCAGGGGCATCACAGGTTCCGGCTTCAGCAGCAGGCCTGCCACGATATAGAGGACGCCTGCCGGCCAGAATCCCGTGATGAGAAAGAGGCCGACCACGATGGCCCGGGTCCAGAATACCGAGATGTCGAAATGCTCGGCCAGTCCCCGGCAGACCCCCATGAAGATGCCCTGCCTGGATCTGTATAGTCCGTTGGCTGCCGTCAGGGTGTTCATTCTGTCCCTGAACCGCCTGTAGTGTCCCTGGCCGTGTCTGAAGCTGCCGTATTTTTTTCGTTTATGATGGTATCTCATGATTTTCCTTTCTCCGGCCGGTCCGGGCAATATCCCTTAATCCCTTTTGAATACCGCCCCGGCCCTTCCGGATGCTTCACCTTATCAGGGTGACTTTCTCTGTCGTTCGATGAGTATGGTTTCCAGCGCCTCCACCCGTTCTTCCATCTTGGACAGGCTGTTGAAGATGTCCTGGATCATCTTGGTCTCTTCAGCGTGGGCCTGCCGTTCCTTTTTGGAGATGCCGCCGGTTTTGGCGGCCCGGATGATACCGATGATGATCAGGCCCAGGGTGGCGAGCGTCAGGATGCCTCCGCCGATACAGATTGCTACGATCATTGCGCCGTGCATGAGCATTTTCCTCCTCCTAAGTGGGTACCATTCATGATCTTACTTCGTATCATCATTCTTTTTGGATTGGGAGGACTTTAAAGCGGACAGCTCTTTTTCAATGTCGTCATCCGCAGCCAGATCATCAAAGGCCTCTTCCAGGGTGGACTTTTTACCGAAGTTCACCATGTCTGCTTCGGCCTCCATCCGTTCGATATGGTTTTCCATCTCGTCGAATTTCTGAAGGACCTCCGAAGAATCCACCCGGCGGATTTCCTCCTGGGCCCTTTTCTTTCTCTGGGCACGGATATGGCGCTGCACCAGGAGCCGCTGTTTTTCCCTGGCGGATTTCAACTTGTTTTCCAGCTCCTGGATGTCATCCCGGTACTGCTCCACAATGGCATTCAGATCCGTAAGTTCTTCTTCCACCGCTTCCACCCGCTGGGTGAACCTGCGTTTCTCCAGCAGTGCCTGACGGGCCAGATCGTCTCTGCCCTTGGTCACGGCCAGTTCTGCCTTTTCCGTCCAGAAGGCTTCTTTGTCCCGGGTATCCTCCATCAGCCGTTCCACCTTTTTATGGTTGGCAATGGTATTGGCGCAGGAGGATTTGAGTTCGATTAAGGTGTCTTCCATCTCCCGGATCATGAGCTTGATCATCTTTTCAGGATCTTCTGCCTGATCCAGCATGGAGTTGATATTGGAATTAACAATGTCTTTGAATCT
>JAKSBB010001245.1 GCA_022361315.1 Desulfobacterales bacterium | reverse complement strand
GCCGATGGTGGTGGACGTGTCGCGCTACCTGACGCCGGGCCGACACCGGGTGGAGTTTGAGGTCGTGGGGATTCGACCGGAGGACAGCAAGGGCAAGGGGTACTGGCGGGTGTCGAGCTACGCGTGGGGGACGCGGTAGGGGTTAGTGGCGGAGGTGGTCGACGAGGTCTGCGAGGGGGATTTCGGATTGGTTGCCGTTGGTGAGGTTTTTGACGGCGATGTTTCCGGCGGAGGTGGTGGGGGTCTCGACGATGACGGCGTAGCGTGCGGCGTGTTGGGCGGCTTCCTTGAGGAGCTTGCCGACGTTGGTGGTGGTCTTGTAGGTCATGCGTGTGTGCAGGCCGGCGGTGCGCAGGTCGGTGACGATGCGGCAGACGTTGTCGCGTGCGTCGTCGTCGGCGGGGAAGACGAAGGCGTCGACGGGGGGTGAGATGTTGTCGGGGAGCAGGCCCTTGTCGGCGAGGACGAGCGAGAGGACGACGTCGCCCATGCCGAATCCGACGGCGGGCATGGCGGGTCCGCCCATGAGTTCGATGAGTTTGTCGTATCGTCCGCCGCCGGCGATGGCGCGTTCGGCGCCGGAGATCTCGTGTGCTTCGTAGACGGTGCCGGTGTAGTAGGCCAGGCCGCGGACGATGCCGAGGTCGTATTCGCACCAGTCGGCGATGCCGAACCGTGTGAGCTCATGGTCGAGTGCTTGGAGGTCGGCGATGGATTCGCCGCCGATGGAGCGTTCGAGGTGGGCGACGTCGCCGACGGGGTAGGGGCGGCGGCACATCTGGTCGAAGCGTTCGATCTTGTGTTCGTCGAGCCCGAGCTCGAGCCACTTGGCGTTGTACTGGTCGGTCTCCATCTTGTCGCGTCGGTCGAGGAGGTTGAAGGCGTCGATGATGCGGTCGTCGGGGACGCCGAGCATGAGGAGGATGGTGCGGACGGTTTGGCGGTGTGAGACCTTGACCTTGACGTGTTGGGGTGTGAGGCCGAGCTCGCGCATGAGGTCGACGAGGGTGAAGATGGTTTCGGCGTCGGCCAGCG
>JAKSBB010000381.1 GCA_022361315.1 Desulfobacterales bacterium | reverse complement strand
TTGAATCCAAGATGATCAGAAACAAAGAGGCTGAATTTCAAGTCCTCTGGGACAGCCTGACTTTGAATCAGAGGAAAACCTTAAAGCTCGTATTGCTCCAGGCCGGCAAGGGGCTGTTCACTTCAAAATCTCTGGCTGCTATGGAGCTTAAAACACCATCCGTAGTAACCAGATGCCTGACCACCCTCTGTGACAATGAAATCTTGGTCAAGAGTGGAAAAATCTATACGGTTCAGGATCTGCTTTTGAAAAAGTGGGTTGAGCAAAAAATGTAATGTAATGCTTTTCTCATTATTGGAAACGCGCCATAATACAAAGACAAGACAATGGTCAACCCGGAGTAGCTATAAGGTTCAACATATTCGCGGCAGTTGCTCCCCTGCCAGCATATCTACCACCCGGGTGCCGCCGATCAGGGTCTCCAGAATCACCCGGCCTGGATCCTGATCCGTCACCTCACCCACGATGACCGCTTCTTTACCGAATTCGTCAGTCCTGATGATATCCAGAATCTGGTCGGCATCTTTTTCAGGCACAATGGCGATCAATTTACCTTCATTGGCAATATATAGGGGGTCAAAACCGAGAAGCTCACAGGTTCCCTGCACACTACCCCGCACAGGCAGATGATCTTCGTACAAACGAATGCCGACGCCTGACTGCCCCGCAATTTCATTTAGCGTTGTTCCCAGTCCGCCGCGGGTGGGATCCCGAAGGACGTGAATGTCACAACCGGAATCAAGAATCGCCTTTACCATATGGTTCAAAGGCGCGGAATCGGTCCGGACATCCGAATCAAACTTCAGCCCCTCACGCTCGCTGAGCACAGTGATCCCATGATCGGCCAGTGTCCCGGATACGATAATTTTATCCCCCGGCTCCGCACTACTGCCTGATACATCCACTCCGTCCGGAATCACCCCGACCCCGGATGTATTGATGAATATCTTATCGGCCTTTCCCCGGGGCACTACTTTGGTGTCCCCGGTAACGATCCGGATCCCTGCCTTTTTACCCGCAGCCGCCATGGTTTCTAAAATCCTTTTAAGATCGCTGACCGGTAGCCCCTCTTCAATGATGAGCCCCACAGATATATATAAAGGTTGCGCCCCGCACATGGAAATATCATTTACCGTTCCGTTTACGGCCAGATCCCCAATATTGCCGCCCGGAAAAAAAATCGGGTCAACCACATAGGAATCCGTGGAAAATGCCAGCCGACCATTGGGCACCTCCAGAACCGCCCCGTCATCCTGACGGGCCAGTTCCGGCGAATCAAACAGGGGCAGAATCAAATCGGAAAACATGGCATGGGACACCTTTCCGCCGGAGCCATGGTCCAGTAAAATCAGTTCATTATCCGTCATATCATTTGTTCCTTTAGGCGTACTTGTAATAAGCAGCGCAAGCCCCCTCACTGGAGACCATACAGGGGCCTACCGGGCTCATGGGCGTACAGACCTTTTTATAAAGTTTACAAGCCTCCGGGGTTTTCAGCCCCATGAGGATTTCACCACATTCACACCCCCTGGGCTCAGGCACATCCGGCATCTGGATGCCGAATTTACTGGCCGCATCAAATTCCCGAAAGCTTTCCCGAAGGGACATCCCGCTATTCGGAATCTCCCCTATACCCCGCCAGGTGGCAACGGAGAGTTCAAACACCTGGTTCATAATGGCTTTGGCTTTTTCATTCCCCCTGTCAGACACCGCCCGTGGGTAGGCATTTACCAAGTCCGGTTTCCCCGTTTCATTCTGCTCAACCAGCTCCAGAACCCCTTTTAACACATCCACCGGCTCGAACCCGGTGATCACAGACGGGATATCATACTTTTCAAAAGTTCCCCGGTAGGCATTGGTGCCTGTTATCACAGAGACATGGCCCGGCAGGATAAACCCGTCAATCTCAACACCCTCAGCCTCCATGAGCGCAGCCAGCGCCGGCGGCGTCAGCTTATTGGCGGCATAAATGCTGAAGTTGGGGACGCTCTCCGCCTGGGCAGTGAGAAGCGATGCAGCAATCGTAGGGATAGTGGTCTCAAAACCCACTGCACAAAACACCACCTCTTTGGCAGGATTTTCCTTTGCAATATTAATGGCGTCAAAAATAGAATAGACGATTCGCACATCAGCGCCCACAGCCTTTTCCTTGGCCAGGGTAGAACCGGTTCCGGGCACCTTCATCAAATCGCCAAAGGTGGTAACAATGACATCTTTCATTTTAGAAAATGTTACATAGGCATCAATATCCTTTTGCG
>JAKSBB010000549.1 GCA_022361315.1 Desulfobacterales bacterium | reverse complement strand
GCAAGTTCCTCCGGAATGTCAGCAAGTTCTTCCCATACCCCATTCACCGGGGAAAAGACCTGCGCTGAGCGCAAATCAATCAGGTTGTTTTCTAAATCAAAAGCCAGCAATATGGGAAGCCCTCCAGTAACAAAGGATTGATTTGGCTACTACTATCAAGGCGCGCTTTTCGATCAACTTATTGAAAGAATGCATTATCACCTTCCAACGAGAGTTAACAACACAGCACGTTTTCTGGGACCATTGTCATGATTGATCACCACAACCTGCTGCCAGGTGCCTAATGTCAAATCGCCGTCCCGAACCGGAATACTTACAGAGGGACCAAGCAAGGCAGCCTGAACATGGCTGTGGCCATTACCGTCATGCCAGGCCTGCTCATGTGCATAATCGAGGCCAGGCGGTGCCAGGGCATTGATGGCCCGTTTAAGGTCCGTCACAACGCCTGGCTCATATTCAATGGTGGTTACGGATCCGGTGGAGCCTTTAATGAAAACTTCAAGGGTTCCGGTTGTGATGCCGGTGTCTTTTATCCAGGTCCGGAGCTCGGACGTGATGTCCCGGATATCCGGACCGGTTGCCAGATCTACGGAAAGGGTGTCGGTGTGAAGTTGCAAGTCTTTCATTCCAAGTACATATCAATATACATAACCGCTGTAAAGTTTTGACTTTTCTGGGTTATTTACCATGCATTCCCTTCTGAACAAGATCCGCCAAGAAAACAGTGAACGGTTTTATGTTTTTATCGACGCTTGCTTGCTCTAAAGAGGCCATATACTCCTTACGCTTTTCAACCGGGACAATGGTCCACGGGTAACCGCCATTGGCCAGCATGGTATTCATTGCGAATCTACCCATCCTTCCATTACCATCAATGTAGGGATGGATATATACAAAAAAGAAATGCCCCAAGACAGCTCTTAAAGCCGGTTCTTTTTCCACCTTTAGAAGAGAGCGTTGTTAGGTTATTGTGTTGTGCAGATACTCGTCTTTCGTGTTGTAACGTTATTAGGTTAAATAGTTTTTTTAACGACCTTGAAATTGAGATAGCTTCCACAAATTGCTAATAAGTTGAGCAAATATCTTATCCTTGAATACCCCGTATAGGATAAGAGCTTCCTTTGAATACGGTCGTTATACAAATTGTATAATTAAAAAAACGGTTCGCAACGCCTTTGGGATGGCTGAATCCGGTACTTGAGGAAATAGAACGAGAGCAGATAAGAAGGACAAAAAGAGGGGAGAGCCGTATGGCTGTCCCCTCAGTTTGTTCGCGTTTGATCCGCTTTATTTTCTCACCTTCACAGAGTTGGCGTGGGCGTCCAGGCCTTCGGTCATGGCCAGGGTGATGACGTCGTCGGCTTCCTGCTTAAAGGCGTCTTCGGAGTAGTGGATCAGGCTGGTCTTTTTGGTGAAGTGCTCCACGCTCAGGGCGGAGGAGAACCGTGCAGTGCCGGCGGTGGGCAGGACGTGATTGGGGCCTGCGATGTAGTCGCCCATGGGTTCCGGGGTGTAAGGCCCTAAGAACATGGCGCCGGCGTTGCGGATACGGTCGATCCAGGTGAAGGGATTTTCCACCAGGATTTCCAGGTGCTCCGGGGCCAGGCGGTTGGACAATTCGATGGCGGTTTCAATGTCCGGGGTGATCAGGATGGAGCCGAAGTTTTCAATGGATTCCTTGGCGATCTCTTTTCTGGACAGGGCTTCCACCTGGGTGGCAACGGCTGTGACCACCTTATCGGCCAGTTCCTTTGAGTCGGTGACCAGGACGGCAGAGGCCAGCACATCGTGCTCGGCCTGGGACAGGAGGTCGGCGGCGATGAAATCCGGGTTGGCACCCTTGTCTGCGATGATAAGGATTTCACTGGGGCCGGCGATCATGTCGATGCCCACGGTGCCGGAAACGATTTTCTTGGCCAGGGTGACATAAATGTTGCCGGGGCCCACGATGACATCCACCCGGGGGACCTGTTCGGTGCCGTAGGCCAGGGCACCGATGGCCCAGGCGGAGCCGGCCTTGAATACGGAATCGATGCCGACTTTTCTGGCGGCAGCCAGAATATGTGGGTTGATCCGTCCGTCTTCCATGGGCGGGGTCATGAGGCAGATGTTGTCCACACCGGCAACCTTGGCCGGGATGCCGCCCATGAGAACCGAGGAGACCAGGGGGGTCTTGCCGCCCTTGGCGCCGGGGGCGTAGACACCGGCCGCTTCCACCGGTTTGACCATCTGGCCCACCATTACCCCGTTTCTGGGGGTGTCGATCCAGGAGTTTTCCTTCTGTTTGGTGTGGTAGACGGTCAGTTGTTCAACGGCCCGGTCCAGGGCCTGGAGGAATTCGGGTTCCATCCGGGCCAGGGCATCTTCGAATTCTGCCTCGGTGACCTTCAGGTTGTCCGTGGTGACGGCCTTGGAATCGAATCGGTTTGTGTATTCCACCAGCGCCGTATCCCCGCGCTGCTTCACGTCGTCCAGGTAGGCCTCGACATTCTCATGGTCTTCCCGGGAAAAACCCAATCCTCTGTCTATGGTGTCCCGGACTCTCTTTTCTGCTGCTTCGGATGGATATTCAAATATTTTCATGGCGCTTCTTCTTTTTTTCGTGTTTATTATTGTCCTGGTGCCCCCATGTTTTCCATGCAACCCTTTGGAAACATGCGCACATTGGCAAACCTTATTTTATAACAGAATCCGGCAATGAAGGATACGGTTAATTTAAAATGGCAACAGCATCCACACCCCGCACCGGCATGAATCCCCAATTGCTGGCGTTGCTGCTGGCCGGCTGTATCCTGGGGTTAAGCTGTCTTTTTTATTTCATTTATACGGAGATGTCCAGCCGGATCAGGGAAGACCGGCAGGGCCTGATGACGGAAACCGCAGGCTTTATGCTGTCCCATGTGGACGAGTGGCTGGATAAGAACATACGGGTGCTGACGGCGGCCTCGGGGCAACCCGGTATGCGGCGCATGGATGCCCCGGAGCAGACGGCCATCCTGAAAGCGGTGCGTGAGGCCTACCCCTGGATCTACCTGACCTTTACCCTGGATGCCGACGGCAGGAACATCGCCCGCAGCGATAACGGGATTCTCAGGGACTATTCGGACCGGGCCTATTTCAGGGCGCTGAAGGCGGGAAGAACCCTGGCCTGGCAGACCCTGATCGGGAAAACCTCGGGGCAGCCCTCCCTGGTGCTGGCCCTGCCCATTGTAGAAGACGGGCAATTTGCCGGTGTCATTGCCGCAGCAATGACCACGGAAGACATTTCAAAGACGGTGGCGGACTGGCGTATCGGGGTGTCGGGTTTTGCCGTGCTGCTGGATGAGGAAAACCGGGTGCTTGCCCATCCCCACCGGCAGAGGGAATCAGCACGGGACCTGGGCCGCCACATCCTTCTGGACCGGGGGAAAACCGCGGGCATCCAGGCATACGAGGACAGGGACGGCATCCGCCGGATCGGCGTTGTGAAAGAAAACCGGTTCGGCTGGCACCTGATTCTGGAGCAGGCCGCAGACGAAGCCTTCCGGGAACTTC